>QMPA01000089.1 GCA_003650365.1 Bacteroidota bacterium
CATTATGGACAATCAATTGAATTGGCTGGAAGAAACAATTGACAAATTTGAGAACGATCCCAATATTGATCATGTTTTCGTCACCATTCACACACCGGCTTTTCCCAATGGTGGTCATGCCAATAACGATATGTGGTATCATGGCAACAACAAGATTCGTCCCACTGTTTCCGGACACCCCGTTGAAAAAGGGATTATTGAACGAAGGGATGAATTTCTTAATATTATCATCAATAAAAGTCAGAAAACTGTTGCCTTACTTTGTGGTGATGAACACAATTACAGCCGCTTAAAATTGACAAACAAAACTCCCATTTATCCAGAATATTATCAAGGTAATAAGCTAAAAATATCCCGTCCTTTCTGGCAAATTACAAACGGGTCCGCAGGTGCACCTTACTACGGACAGGAGCAACTTCCCTGGACCGCTTTTGTTGAAAAATTCTCTACCCAGTACGCCCTCATGCTGTTTGAAATTGATGGTAAAAAAGTTTCACTGCGTGTTGTAAATCCGGATACACTTGAAGAAATTGAAGAAATAGTTTTGAAAGAATAAGCTAATTTTCTATCTTCCATTGTTGGTGTCCCCACCAACAAATAGGTGATTAATCACGAAATAACTCCGTGTTTTGAAACTGTTGGTGAGGACACCAACAGTGGGTAATATTTTTTATTACCCTGAATATCATCTTTTTAAATCACATTTGTTTTGTATTATTTTATTGTGCTACTTTTGCCCCGCTTTTTTAAAACACAAACTAACGATAAAAAAAATGGCGAAGAACCTGGTAATTGTAGAGTCCCCTGCTAAAGCAAAAACTATTGAAGGATTTCTTGGAAAAGACTTTGTTGTCAAAAGTAGTTTTGGACATGTTAGGGATTTGAACAAAACGAAAATAAGTGTTGATGTTGATAATGACTTTACACCTGAATATGAAATCAGCCCTGATAAAAAGAAGGTAATTGCTGATTTAAAGAAAGTTGCTAAAACTGCAGATTGTGTTTGGCTGGCATCGGATGAGGACCGCGAAGGAGAAGCCATTTCGTGGCATTTGGTAGAAGCCTTGAACCTTAACAAGAAAAAAACAAAGCGCATTGTTTTTCATGAAATTACCAAAACAGCCATTAAAAAAGCGATTGAAAACCCCAGGGGAATTGATGAAAACCTGGTATCGGCGCAGCAAGCCAGGCGCGTTCTCGACCGTTTGGTAGGTTACGAACTTTCTCCACTTTTGTGGAAAAAAGTAAAACCATCCCTTTCTGCGGGACGAGTGCAATCGGTTGCCGTTAGATTGATTGTTGAAAAAGAAGAAGAAATCAAGAACTTCAAAAGCGTATCTTCGTTTCGTATAGTAGCTGAATTCAAAACAGCCGATAATAAAAAAACCCTTGTCTTTAAAGCTGAATATCCCATACGTTTTTCAGAGTTTACGGATGCCAAAGATTTTCTTGAAAATCAAATTGGCGCTGACTTCCAAGTTGTTTCCATACAAAAGAAACCAGCGAAAAAATCACCTGCACCTCCATTTATTACTTCCACCCTTCAGCAGGAGGCCTCACGAAAACTGGGTTTTTCGGTAGGCAATACCATGCGGGTTGCACAACAACTTTACGAATCAGGTAAAATTACGTATATGCGTACTGATTCTGTAAACCTATCGAAACTTGCGCTTTCGATGGCAAAGGAAAAAATTAGTGGCCTTTATGGAGATGAATACGTAAAAATCAGGAGTTTCAAAAACAAAGTAAAAGGTGCACAGGAAGCCCACGAAGCCATTCGGCCGACTGATTTAAATAATCAGGAAATTAATGGTACTTCTGAACAAGTGCGATTATATTCCCTTATTTGGAAACGAACCATTGCATCGCAAATGAGTGAAGCAAAGCTTGAAAAAACAACGGTTTCAATTTCTACTTCAGGAGCTAATGACAATTTTAAAGCTGATGGTGAAGTCATTAAATTTGATGGTTTTTTGAAAGTTTACCTGGAAGGAACAGATGAAGAAAATGGCGAAAAACAAGGCATGCTTCCTGAAATGAACGAAGGTGATCAATTGTTCCTGCATGAAATGCGTGCCCGTCAACGATTTACAAAACATTCGCCAAGATTCACAGAAGCCAGCCTGGTTAAAAAACTGGAAGAACTTGGAATTGGCCGTCCATCTACCTATGCCCCAACTATTTCAACCATCCAAAGACGGGAATATATTATTAAAGAAAGTCGTCCGACGGAAAAAAATGATGTTAAACTGATGACCCTGAAATCAGGAAAAATCACTGAAGAAACGCTTCAGGACAACATCAGTTCCGAATCAACAAAATTATTCCCTACGGATATTGGGATTTTGGTTACCCGTTTTCTGGTCAAATATTTTGACAAAATAATGGATTACAACTTCACTGCGAGTGTAGAAAAAGAGTTTGACGAAATTGCCGATGGCCACAAAAAGTGGAACCAAATGATCAAAGATTTTTATGGTCCCTTCCACCAAAAAATTGTTGACACTCAGGAAAATGCTGGAAAATTTAGTGGACAACGTTTACTCGGAATAGATCCTGAATCAGGGAAAAATGTTTATGTAAAGATTGGGAGGTTTGGTCCCATCGCACAAATTGGAGATACCGAATCGGAAGAAAAACCCAAATTTGCCGGATTACGGAAAACCCAAAGTGTAGAAACCCTTACGCTGGAAGAAGCTTTGCGCCTTTTTGACTTTCCACGCGCACTCGGAAATTTTGAAGAAAAAGAAGTAACTGTTGCCATCGGAAGGTTTGGCCCTTATGTAAAACACGACAATAAATTTGTTTCGATTAAACAAGAAGACAACCCGGCAACCATTACGCTGGCACGAAGCATTGAACTGATTGAAGCTAAGCGCAAAGCTGACCTGGAGAAAATAATAAGATCCTATAAAGAAGATGAAGATGTTCAGGTGTTGAAAGGAAGATGGGGTGCATTTTTGAAAATCAAGAAGCAAAACTACAAGCTTCCAAAAGGTACTGAAGCAGAAACGCTGACGCTTGAAGATTGTTACAAAATTGCCAAAGACCCGAAAAATGCTTCCAAAAAGCGTGGCGGATTTAAGAAGAAGAAATAGTACTCGTTAGGCCAAAAAGGCTATTTCACTAAATAATTTTATGGCCACAAAGACACAAGAACACAAAAAATCATTAAGTCTAATATTCTCTCTTACTTTATGATTTTCTGAGTTTTATACTGATTAAATCCTCTTTTTCCTTTTAGCGTTGACTCATATTTGAATATTGAAATTTCAGTCATTGAGATTTATTTGTTATTTGGTAATTGTTATTTGGTATTTTTAGCTTTTTAAAAAAATAAATTTAACAGCTTGATTTATTGAAGTAATGGATATCAGCATTTATTTTGAACCGCTTAACCTTGAAGAATTAGCAGACAATGAACAATCTGCATCTTCCCGTCTGCATAGTACTACCCGAATATTTTCTGAGTCGAATGGTTTTCCCGATCTTGAAGGAGTGCAGTTGGCCATTATTGGCGTGAATGAAGATCGTGCAGCATTGGAAAACAAAGGCTGTGCACATGGTTCATCTGTTGTTAGAAAACATTTTTATACGTTGTATTCGCATTGGAACAATGTTGAAATTGCCGACCTGGGCAATATCATCTCCGGTCATTCCATCGATGACACTTATTTTGCCATTAAGGATGTTGTTGCTTACTTGCTGGAAAACAATATTATTCCACTTATTATTGGTGGAAGTCAGGATTTAACTTATGCCAATTACCTTGCTTACGAAGACATCGGTCGCGTAATTAATATTGCTGCTGTCGATCCTATTTTTGATTTAGGACATGACGAACACGAGCTTAATTCGAGGTCTTACCTAAGCCGTATTATTCTACATCAACCCAATTTCCTTTTCAATTTTACCAACATTGGTTACCAAACTTATTTGGTAAACCCCGATGCGGTCAACTTAATGAAGAACCTGTATTTCGATACCAATCGTTTGGGAAATGTAAAAGCCAATTTACAGGAAGCTGAACCCATGGTACGCAATGCCGACATCTTAAGTATTGATGTTTCGGCGATAAAACATGCCGATTCTCCGGGAACAGCATACACTTTCCCAAATGGGTTTAATGGTGAAGAACTTTGTCAGATTTGCCGCTATGCGGGAATGAGCGACAAACTCACCAGCATTGGGTTTTATGAATACAATCCTGCTTTCGACGAAAAAGACCAGACTGCTAATTTACTTGCGCAGATGATGTGGTATTTTATTGATGGTTTTGCTAATCGGCAAGACGACCGTCCCGAATTAAACAAAGAAAATTACATCCGGTTTATTGTGAAAAGCGAGGATTTGAACGAAGATCTGGTTTTTCTGAAAAGCAAGAAAACTGATCGTTGGTGGCTGGAAGTAAGTGTGAATAACGAAACAAATACCAAATACCGCCGGCATCAATTTGTACCCTGTTCTTATCCTGATTACCAGGCTGCCATGAAACACGAAATTCCCGATCGCTGGTGGAAGGTTCAGCAGAAATTGATGTAATTACTGATTGACCTTCCAGCGTGCGCAGCTCCTTGATGTAAAAACTCCCTGTTTCAAGCGTCCTCGCTTGAAATACATTGTATAAGCCCTAACTGTTTTTAGTGCGTGAAGCTGTAAGCGTGGACGCTTGCAGCAGAGGGGTGTACGCAGCTCCTGACGATTTGTAATCACTACCACAGACCTCTTCCAGCGTGTTTGCACATGGAAGGGTCTGATTGGATAAATACAACACTTCCAGGTCATGCTGACGCTGGAAGGATGTTCTCATATTATTCCCCTAAAGCAATTTTCAAATAAACAGGATTGTGGTCGCTGTTTTCAAAATTCAAATCGATGACACGAGTTTCCAGTACTTCTACATTGGGAGACGTTAAATAATAATCCAAACAGGTGGTTCCGTTTTCACCTTTTACAAAAGCCTGGTAATTCTGACGGTTTGTGGGTGCACTGTTATCATAAGCCCAAATCCATCCTTCCGGCATAAAATCAACATTCATTTGTACTTCCGATTTAAAAAATTTATGGCCATTGTAAGAGCCTCCGGGTTGATAAGCCGGAGGGTTTTGATTCCAGTCACCACCGGCAATAACATAATTTCCTTTGTTGTATTCGGTCAGCATGACCTTTTTAAGGATTTGCAATTCATGTACCCTGAGCGCACTGTCGTAAACATAAGCCGAGTTATGGGTATTGATTACAACAAGGTCATTGCCAGATTGCAGCGGATAGCGATTCAAAGCGAAACACCTATCCAGCAAAAACAATTTATCAGGCCAATCGGCAATCAAAGGATAAGCATATCTTAAGGCTTCGGATGGAGAATACTCCGAAAAAATCATCAATCCGCCCTCAACGCATCCCATGGGTTCATAAACCGGAACCGGTACAAAAGGAACGTCATAGTTTTTGGCAAAAACACCAAAACTTTCTGATTTTGCCTCTTTAATTTCTGCAACCTCATTCATACGGTGACTGCGTTTTGCTTTGACATCCACTTCTTGCAGCATCCAAAAATCAACAGTGTCGTTAGCTGTTACAAAGGCTTTTATTCCATCAAGATACTTTCTACCTAATTCTTTTGTAGGACGTACTTTCGTTCCTTCATCGTAAAAGAAATCCATTTCACTGCCCAAGCCTGCATAACCCACATTCCAGTTTATTAGCTTAAAAGTATCCTGCTCAATTACCGGCACATCAGTTTTTTCAACCAAAATTTCTATTGGTTCCGGTTTGTAATCACTGAGCGTAATAAACAGTAAAAAGCCTGCAAACACCAAAACAACGACAAGCACAAACCATCCAATAATTTTTAATAAGCCTTTTATAATTTTTCCCATGATATTATTTTTGGGGCAAGTTAAGTACTTTTACAAAATCTGAGACAATCGAACATGAAAAACTTTCTCCTTTTTATTTTCCTCATTATTCCCACAATACACATTTTTGCACAAGAGCCAAACTCCTTTAAAGACAAAGTAATCCGGCTTGACTCGACAAAGCAGGAAAAATTTCCAGCAAAAATTCACGCAAACCAAGTTGATTCGTTGCTACTGGTTTGGCAGAAAGAGGAGGAAAAAAAGAGAACAATTGCGCGTGAGGAGTTTCTGGCAAACTATGATCAACTTCCTGACAGCCTTCCGATTTTACGCATGAACAATCTGGACCTAAACGAAATGCCGGATATTTCGCGATTTAGCCAGTTAAAAGAACTTCATGCAGATGGCAATAAATTTACCAAAATTCCCAAATCAGCTTTTTCAAGCGATAGTCTCCGCTTTGTTAATTTAAGCGGAAACCCGATAAAACGGCTAAAGATTCCCCGTAACAATACTGTGGTTTCCATAAAAATGGAAGCTTGTAAATTAAATCGAATTCCCTTTTCGATCAGGAAAATGAAAAATCTTAAGCGCATCTATTTAAACAGCTTCAGTACTGCACATGTTTTTCAAGCTAATAACAGCATCAAACGGATACCCCGTTTCCTGAAAAGAATGGACAGCCTAACAGAAATCAACCTCAATTATAACCAGATAAAGCTGAACAAATTTGCAGTAAAAAGGCTCCAAAACATCAAGCTTATTTTACTTGCCGGAAATGGCCTTGAATCTCTTCCTGAAAATATTGGTCAACTTATAAATGTCAGACGTTTAAATCTTTCTAAAAACAAACTCTCGGAATTACCTTCCTCATTTTCAAAACTCGACAGTTTGAAAAGCGTCATTTTTTATGAAAATCAATTCCAGCATTTTCCCCTTGAAGTTACACAATTAGAAAGCTTAAAAGATTTAGATTTTTATTACAACAGCATTGATGAAATTCCCATTGAAATTGCCAATCTTCAAAATCTAGAACGACTTTATCTCTCGTTCAACAACATTAAAGTTTTGCCTGATACAATGCGCACGCTGAAAAAACTGAAACGACTTTATATTCATCACAACGGACTGATTATCATTCCAAACTGGATAACAGAAATCGACAGCCTCGAAGTGCTTGATGTGGGTTATAATAAACTTATTAATTTTCCTGATGTTTCAGAAATGCCCAATCTTTACGAAGTCGATATTCAGGATAATACCATTGGGAAAATCCCGTGGAAACTAGCAAAAAAGGGAAACCTGAAGTTACTGTTATTGAAAAACAATCTTTTTCTTGAAGATGAAATCAAGCTGTCAGAACTTAAAAGCTTACAGAAGAAAAGGGAAAAGGAATGTGTAATAATTATCGATTAAGTACTGCCTGGAGAAAAATTGTCCAATACAAATTTTCATTTTTTAATACATTTGCCGCTCAAATTAAAGATTAAAAAATATGCCTTTACTGGGTAGTTTAATTAAAAAGGCTTACGCGCTGAAAAACAAACCCGTCGAAAAAAGACGGCGAACAGTTGCGCCTGAAATTGCCCAGAAAAAGCAATTGGCCAAGTTGATACGCAAAGCACAATTTACAGCTTTTGGCGAACATTATAAATTCTCGAAAATGCTTGCATCAAAAAATATTGAGCGGGCATTCCATACAAAAGTACCTATCCACGATTATCAATCGATGTACAAACGTTGGTGGTACCGCGCACTAAATGGCGAAACCTATGTTGCCTGGCCCGGAAAAGTAAAATACTTTGCACTGAGTTCAGGTACTTCCGATTCATCCAGTAAATACATTCCCATCACAGGCGACATGCTCCGCGCCATTAAACGTGCCAGTTTTAGTCAATTAAGCGGGACCGTTAATTATGACTTTTCTATCGACTTTTTTGAAAAAGGGATTTTAATGATTGGCGGCAGTACCCACCTGCAATATAACGGAACCTATTTTGAAGGGGATTTATCGGGAATTACTGCCGGAAATATTCCGTTTTGGTTTCAACATTTTTACAAGCCCGGTAAGCGCATTTCCAAAGCTCCCGATTGGGATACCAAACTGGACGAAATGGTACGCATGGCTCCCGAATGGGACATCAGTATTATTGTGGGTGTTCCGGCCTGGGTACAAATTCTTATGGAAAGAATCATTAAGGAGCATAAGGTAAAAACCATTCACGACATCTGGCCAAACCTTGCTGTTTATGTTCATAGTGGGGTTTCATTTAAGCCTTATTTAAAAAGTTTTGAAAAACTCATTGCCCGGCCTTTGGTTTTCAATGAGTCGTATCTTGCTTCAGAAGGATATATTGCGTTTCAAAGTAATCCGCATTCGGAAGGCATGGAACTGGTTTTGGATAATGGTTTGTACTATGAATTTGTTCCCTTCAACAACAAAAATTTTGATGAAGAAGGAAATATTCGTGAGGATGCAAAAGCGATTACAATTGCTGATGTAGAAGAAAATACCGACTACGCTTTGCTGCTCTCTTCCAATGCAGGAGCCTGGCGTTACCTGATTGGTGATACCATTAAGTTTATCGACAAAAGCAGGAGTGAAATTGTCATTACCGGGCGAACAGCACATTTCATCAGTATTTGTGGTGAACATCTATCGCAGGAAAATATGAACCGCACCATCGAACTCCTTCAGGATGAAATGAATATTGAAATCAAAGAGTTTACCGTACTGGGATTCCGGCATCAGAATTTATTTGCTCATCGTTGGTACATTGGTTGTGATAAGCCTTTGGATGCTGAATTAGCAGCCGAAAAAATTGATTCCTATTTAAAAAACCTGAACGACGATTACCGCGTTGAACGAATGGAAGCCATTAAAGATGTGGAAGTTCGGATATTACCTACGCAGGTTTTTTACGATTATTTGAAACTAAAAGGCAAAGAGGGCAGTGCCAATAAATTCCCGAGGGTGTTAAAAAATTCCAGAATTGAAGAGTGGGAAGCTTATTTGAGGGAGAAGAAATACATCTGATTTATTAAGAAAAAACAAATTTCAAAAATCAAAACACAAATAAATTTCAAAAATTGAAATCTCAAAATATACAATAAACAAGTTTCTTTAATAGGGTTTTGCAATATTGGAGATTTGATTATTGCTATTTGGAATTTATCCATACGGACAAGTTTTGTTATTTGCCTTTTGTTTTTTGGTGCTTCAAACTATGATTGTTTTACACAAGTATAATCTAAAATGAGCATTTTTATTGAAGGAATGGTTTTGGGTTTGTCGCTGGCATTTTTGTTCGGCTTTGGCCCGGCATTTTTTGCTTTGATTCAAACTGGAATTCACCGGGGATTTTGGCAGGGGGCATTACTGGCTTTCGGAATTGTTTTAAATGATGCCTTTGTTGTAACCCTTTCCTTACTTGGTGTTGCACAAGTATTTGGCAATACTGAAAATTACAGTTTACTAGGAATTGTTGGTGGGGCTATTTTAATTGTTTTCGGATTTGTTACTTACAAAAAAAAGACTTCTACTGAGGAGACCGATAAATCTGAAATCACCAACTCGCCACATCCCTTAAGCTATATTGCAAAAGGCTTTTTACTGAATGTTGCCAATCCTTTTGTCTGGCTATTTTGGATTGGAATCTCAGTTGGAATATTGGCACGCTTTAGTAGTAATACCAACAACATGATTCTCTTTTTCGTGGGTACACTTTCCGTAGTATTTGCTACTGATTTGGCCAAAACTTTTTTGGCGTCTCAACTCAAGAAATTTGTCAATGATAAATTCCTGATTCTTGTAAATAAAATTGCAGGGCTTGCTTTGGTTGGATTTGGGGTTTATTTGATAGTAAGGGCTGTTTTCCTGATGAGCTGAAAAAACCTGCCGGGTAGTTTTATTCCCGGCAGGTTGAAATATACTGACCCAGATATTTTAAATTTATTTCCAACCCGCCAGAAGCAAGGCCGTCTGGCGGGTTCAAAAAAGCCCGGGAATGAATTCTCCGGGCTAATTTTATTCTATCCCTTCGGGATGAATTTTAACTTTACTCAACAACTTCCATTTCTGTACGCTCTGGTTGTGGCATCTTCTGACTGATGGTCAATTCGTCCACCAAATGGCCAGCACCGGCAAACTTATCGATGATGAAAAGTACATAACGGGCATCAACAACAATGGTGCGTTGCATATCAGGGACAAAAGCAATGTCGCTGCTCATGGCTTCCCAGTTGCCATCAAAAGCCAATCCAATCAATTCGCCTTTTCCGTTAATTACCGGAGAGCCGGAATTACCACCGGTAATGTCGTTATTTGTCAGGAAACAAACCACCATTTTTCCGTCTTTTGTTCCATAAGGACCATAATCTTTGGTTTCGTATAATTCCTTCAATTTAGGCTCGACAAAAAACTCGCTATTATCAGGATCTTCTTTATCCATTACCCCACTCAAATGCGTTACATAATTGTAATTAACAGCGTCTTTTGGTGAATAATCCATAACCTGTCCGTATGTAAAACGCATGGTAGAATTGGCATCGGGATAAAATGCTTTGTCGGGTTCCATTTCGCGGATGGCCGTGATGTAAAGTTTTTCTGCATCGTGCAAGCCTTTGCCCTTTTCACCATATTCAGCACCGGCAGCCATAATAATTTGCATATAGCCTTGCATCAACAAGAATGCAGGGTCTTTGTCTATTACTTTGAGGCTTGGGTCGTTCAAAAATTCTTTGGCTGCTACCGAATCCGACAAGAATGAATTGGAATAAACATAGTCAGCAAAAGCTGTAAAATCACCTTTGAATTTTTTCTCCATCTGATCTAATAATTCAGGATGAAGGTCGGCTGATACTTCATTAAAATATATTTCTGTCATAGCGGCAAAAACATCCTGATCGGTTGCTTTGTCGTAGTTCTTAAAATCTTCTGACAATGAGGCCAGCATATTGTCGGCAGCTTTTCGGATTTGTTCCTCCTTCTTGGCTTTTTTCTTCTTGTCTTTTTCTTCTTTGTACTGCTTTAACATTCCCTGCAAACCGGAATATTTTTGGGCATAACCAATAATGTCTGTACCACTGATACCACAAATACTGGCGTAAATCAAGTCCTCGATTCCATCAGATTTGTCCAGGTTGGCTGCATTTATATCAGTCATTATTGCACCATACTTTTCCATGCGGATTTCGTCATCATTTATCCAGGCTTCCAGTTCATCTTCAAATGCTTTCTTCTCAGCAATAACACCTAAATCTTTCACCCCTTTCGACTGGCCGATAAAATATTTCCATCCGTTGGCAATGCCGGCATATTTTGAAGCGTATTTAATTTTTACTTCCTGATCGGCATCCATATGTGTTTTCCAAACTTCCAGTTTTTTTCCAAAAGCATCAATCAGTGGTGGATAATAATAGTCCATTTTCCACTGAATTCCAGAAGATGTAAGGTAACGTTCGGTACCTCCGGGAAAGCCCCAAATCATGGCAAAATCATTTTCTTTTACGCCATCAATTGAAACAGGCAAATGATGTTTTGGTTTAAGGGGAATGTTTTCCTCAGCGTACTCTGCAGGCGTACCATCGGGGGCGGTATAAATCCGGAAGATGGTAAAATCACCGGTATGACGAGGCCACATCCAGTTGTCGGTGTCACCGCCAAATTTTCCAATAGATGAAGGAGGTGCTCCAACCAGGCGAACATCCTTATACACTTCATATACAAACATATAGAATTCATTTCCTTCAAAAAAGCTCTTTACAATAACATTGTATTTCCCATCCTCGGAAGCTCTTTTCTTGATACGTGAAGTAATTTCTTTAATGGCCGATTTGCGATCTGCTTTGCTAAGTGTGTCACTCAAATTTGGGATAATGCTGTCGGTAAGGTCTTCCATATAAATCAATACAGAAGCTGTCATACCTTCGTTGGGCAGTTCTTCTGCACGGTTCATTGCCCAGAACCCATCAGCAAGGTAATCGTGTTCCAGCGAGCTGTGTTTTTGAACCGCATCGAAACCGCAATGGTGATTAGTAAACATAAGTCCTTCGGCCGAAACAATTTCACCGGTACAAAAATAACCGCTGGGTTTGGGGCTGTTTGCAAGACCTACAATGGCATCTTTTAAACTTGAATTATTTACACTGTAGATTTCTTCGGGCGTTAGTTGAAGCCCTTTTTTCTGCATATCAATAAAGTTTAACCTTTTAACGTACATGGGCAACCACATGCCTTCGTCGGCTTTTACTTTGATACCACTAACGAGTATCAGGGCAATAATTAAAAACGATAATTTTTTCATTGTTCTTGGTTTTTAAATTA
>QMPA01000090.1 GCA_003650365.1 Bacteroidota bacterium
ATCACCTGGAAAGGAGAAACACCTACTACCTTACCCGAAAATGCCAAAATGGTTGAACTTGTTTTCAGTGCCATTGACGAAGGGGTTTCCCAAATAGACTGGAAAGCAGAACCGGGAGAAGGGCAGTTCTTTAACCAGAATGGTGAAGAAATTTCTGTGAATTACGAACTGGGTGCTATCCGAATATATACACGACCGGAGATCCAGATGGGAGCAGCACCAGGCTATTGTGAAGGAGATACAGTCGTCATTTGGCCTACGATACAAGGAGGCACCGGGGAAATCGATTATTTATGGGAAGGCCCAGATAATTACACCAGTACCAGTATGCTTTTGTGGATAAATGGAATCCAGTACAAGCATGAAGGAAATTACCAGCTTACTGTTACCGATACTATTAATTGTGTTGAGAATAGCAGTGTCGAGATTATTGTAAACGCATCTCCTGAAATTGCTTTTTCATCTTACGATACTATTTGGGCAGAACCGGGCTATTTGCTCGAAGCCGGAAACGGTGCTGAATACTACCTATGGAATACAGGGGAAATTACAGAAGCCATCCAAATCGACAGTATGGGACATTATGTGGTGGAAGTTATTTCTTACGAAGGTTGCAAATCATCCGATGCCGTACAAATCCTTTGGGGCGGCGAAACACCCTTTTACCTGCCCAATGCCTTTACACCCAATGGTGATGGATTAAACGATATTTTCCGGGCAGTTCCCAAATACGATTACATCAGCAGCTACCAACTCACCATCTATAATCGCTGGGGTCAGCAAATTTTTGAATGTAATGATATTGATTGCGGATGGGATGGAAACTACAACGGCAAATCCAGTCCCAATGGCGCCTACATTTACAAAATTGTTTATGAAGAAATCATCCAGCCCGGACTTTCCAAAAGCTTTGATGGGACTGTGATGTTGGTGAGGTAGAGATTTGCCTAGGTCTTTTCCGACTTGAAAGGTTTAAACTGAAGACTGTCAACTGTCAATTTCCAACTTTTAGTCGTCTGACCACTGTTCTTGACCTGGCGTATTAGTGGTCGGACGACTGAAGCCTGAAGACTGTTGACTGAAGATTGCCGACTGCCGACTGACAAACTACCACCCCAATATCCCCCGGAAATCGTATTCCTCCGGATTATCCAAATAAGCTTTGGCTTCTTCATAATCACCCGGCTCAATAAATTGTAGGCCATTTTCGAAAATGAGTTTGGGTTTAGGGCCGTTAATATCCACCAAACGTGGCTTGATTTTCCCATCAGCACCTGCAACATCTTCTAAATAAAGTGGGGAAATTTTACCTGTCGCATCAGCCATTACCATGCAACTTGTGCGGCCTTCATCGAACAGTTTTTTCACACCATAACCCAGCAGTCCGCAATACATTTGGTCGTAAGCAGTGGGTTGCACACAGCGCAATTCGTAGCCCAATTCAACAGGACGGCTTTTTACACCAATGCCAAGTTCTTTCAACTTTTGCTGGAGAAGGATATTAAAAATATGAGCTTTGCTCACATTGCCCAATTCAGGATGCCCGTGATCATCGTAGGTAAAGTTAATGCCCGAATTGGCAATTTCTTCATCATCCATAAAATGAAAAACACCTTCGCTAATAATGGCCACACCATAATCAATGCCCTCGATTTTTCTTTTGACGATGGCAGAAATGACGAGCTTAATAATCCGGTCGAAAGTTACTTCCACTTTGTTGAACATTTCAGGGATAACAATCATCGGAAAATGACTGGCAGCACCAATGCCAAATGCCAGGTGTCCGGCTTCGCGACCCATGGCCGAAAGCACAAACCAATTGCCGCTGGTACGTGCATCTTCATAAATGGTCTGGGCAATGCGCACGCCTTCCTGTTTGGCCGAATGGTATCCAAAAGTTGGAATGCCTTCGGGAAGGGGCAAGTCATTGTCAATGGTTTTTGGAACGTGAATATTTTGGATACTTACATCGTGTGCCTTCAGGTATTTTGAAATACGGTTGGCAGTTGAAGCCGTATCATCACCACCGATGGTAACCAGCAGTTGGATATTATTGTCTGTAAAGAATTTAGTGGTAAACTCATTGTCTTTGGGTTTGTACCGGCTCATTTTCAGGGCCGATCCCCCTTGATTGTGGATGTCATCCGCGAAAGCGAAATCAATTTCCTGAAGGTTGGGATCGTCAGCAAAAAGGCCTTTGTAACCTTCGTGAATTCCCAATACCCGGTAACCCGATTTCAGGAAAACAAGAGCAACTGAACTGATTACCGAATTGATTCCCGGGGCAGGCCCGCCTCCACATAGTATTGCAATAGATTCTTTCATTTTTCCAGTTTTATTAACGAGCTGCAAAGATAAAAAAGGTTCTATGTCGTTTATAGTGGGTAACAATTAAAATGAAATCACAATAACCAACAATTCAAAGCACAAATAAATCACAATAATCAATTTTTGAAAACCCAAACAAAATAAACAAAAAAATTGCGCAATACGCAGGGAATCAATTGTGTAGAATCGATTATATGCTCAGCAATATATTTTATTCACAGTGTGTCTTTGTTTTTTATTATTTGAAGATTGATTATTATTTGTTATTTGACTATTGTGATTTGTTATTTTGCAATATCATTACCCACCTAAATTGACATAGAGCCATAAAAAATGAGCAGGTAGAAAAATAAAAGGACAAAGAAAATGCTTTAAAACAAATGTAGGCTTTGAAATCGACTCATCAAACCTTTGTTAAAATTAGGTTAAATGCAATCGAACATAGATATTAAAACTATTTTTGCGAAAATTAATTTAGAAAATAACAAGATGAGAATATTTATTATACGCGTATTTTTGTTGGTATTTCTTGGCACAATCGGACAAACGTTTGCCCAAACTTTTACCAATGTTGATGCCTTGAATCAATTGGCCGAAGAATTTAATACTGAGTGGGAAGCCAATCAGAAAAAGGTACAAGAATATGCCAAAGCAAATAACATTGCCGTTTGGCAAGAATTAGATAATGGCCGTGTTATTGAGTTGATAAACGTAATTGATGGCCAGCCCGTCTATTATATTACCGACAACCTGGGAGCAGCCCACACCACCCGTGCATCCGAATTGTGGGAAGGTGGGAGTACAGGTATTGACATCAGTGGCGAAGGTTACGGACAGGTGGGCTCGTGGGATGCCGGTCATGTGCGTAAATCACACCAGGAATTTACCGATCAGGGAGCTTCTCGTGCTTTTCCCAAAGATGGTAATTACGCAACCCATTACCATTCAACACATGTTGCCGGAACCATTATTGCTGCGGGAATAGTATCAAGTGCCAAAGGCATGTCGTATGGTGCCGACCTGCAATATTGGCAATGGAGCAATGACGAATCGGAGATGGCCACAGCCGGTGCCAACGGTCTCGAAATATCTAATCACTCATACGGCCAAAGGCGTGGCTGGGATCATGACAATGGAAATTGGAACTGGAATGGAAGCTCAAGTGTTTCGCCTACCGAAGATTATAAATTTGGTTTTTATGATGGCAATGCCCGCCAATGGGATCAAATCGCATTTAATGCACCGAATTATCTGATTGTAAAATCTGCCGGGAACGACAGGGGTGATGGTCCGGGCAATGCCGGTCAGGATGGTGTTCCTGAAAAAGATGGTGGTGATGATGGTTACGATTGTATCGGTACGCGTGGTGTTTGTAAAAACGTAATGACCGTTGGAGCTGTTAATGAAGTCTCGGATTACACCGGCCCCGAAAGTGTGGTTATGAGTGGTTTTAGTAGTTGGGGCCCTGCCGATGATGGCCGTATTAAGCCCGATATTGTTGGTAAAGGAGTTAACGTTTATTCTACGATGGATGGCAGCAATACATCTTACGCTTCTTTGAACGGGACTTCTATGTCATCGCCCAATGTTACAGGTTCAATGGCTTTGCTGCAGAAATATTATCAGGATACCCATGCTGATGTTCCCATGCGATCGGCAACGCTAAAAGGACTGGTTCTGCATACTGCCGATGAAGCCGGTGACCATCCCGGTCCCGATTATATTTTTGGCTGGGGATTGATGAATACCAAAAGGGCATCGCAGATTATTAAAGAAGATGTTCATCAGGTAGTTATCGACGAATTGCTGCTCGAAGGCGGTGACATCTATATGCGCAATATTAATGTTCCGGAAGGTGTCGATTTGCGGGTAACTGTTTGCTGGACCGATCCTGCCGCTTTGCCGGTAGCACCCACGCTCAATCCCCGCGATCCCATGCTGGTAAATGATTTGGACCTCTCGATTATGGACGCCTCTTCCAATACATATTATCCCTACAAACTGGATTACGACAATCCATCAGCCGCCGCCACAACCGATGGCAAAAATTATGTTGACAATGTGGAGATGATTTTTATACCGCAAGCGGAAGCAGGAACTTACACCATTGCCCTTACCCACGATGGTATGTTGCAAGGCAACGAACAGGCTTATTCAATAATTATTTCCGGTATTGACGAATACGATGTTGCACCCGAATGCACTTCCGAAATGATTACTCCTGAAGATGGTGCATCGGATATTTTGCTTAACGAATGGATGTCGTGGAAAGAGGCCGAATATGCCAGCAGTTATGATGTGTATTTTGGTACCGATGGTGGAGGTGTTGAAACCCCGACAAATGTTTACAATGGAGAGAACTTCATAAGCAATGGTTTTTCTTATGTGATGGAAGCTTCAAGCATTTATTATTTGCAGGTAATTCCCAGAAACAGTTTTGGTCCTGCAGAAAGTTGTGAACAAATATGGTCGTTTACTACAATGGATGCAATCAGCCAATATCCCTATTTTGTAGATATGTCAGATGTTGAAATTCCTGAATTTCCGGAGTATTGGCAATCGGCTGATTTATCAGAAGCAACATGGGAGAGTACGAATCTTGTTGGGCATAACGATAACAAATCCATGATGTGTTGGAATACGGAAGGAATCATCGAAACCGATTACGACAACTGGTTGATTTCCCCTCCCTTTGCGGTAGAAGTTGGTAATGAATACAACATTGATTTTTACTACAAAAGCTTTTTGGGCAACCACAACGAAAGCCTGAAACTGTATTGGGGAAGCAGTCCCACTGTAGAAGACCTCACCAATTTATTATTTGAAGATATTGATTTTGCTGACAATGCCTGGCAAAAAGGAAACGGGCTGTACATTCCTGAAGAGGATGGTGTGGTCTTTTTTGCCTGGAAGGTAGAAAGTCTTGCCGGCTTTGGCATTTTTCTTGACGATATGATGGTTGAAAATTGGGGAACAGTTGGAGTAGAAAACGATCCGGATGTAAAGGCTGTTTCAATAGTAGGCCAAGCCAGAAAAGTGATAGTGAGTACAGATGAAAGTTGGAACAATGCAGCATTGCAAATTGTAAACATGATGGGACAAACTGTTTTTTCGGGAAAACATCTTAATAATTCAATAATTGATTTGAGTAATGTTGAAACCGGTATTTATATTGTTACAATCCAAAAAGGAAGCCAGCTTGAAGTAAAAAAATTGATGCTTCATTAAGCAGTATTCTTTACCATTTAGTCCTTGGACCACTAATTATTGTAGGTCAAGATAGTGGTCTGACGACTTTTCAGGCAATGATATTTTTCAGTTTATTAAAACTTCTTCAGAATAAATTAAGCCACAAATCTATTTATCAGTACCTTTGCGCACATTTTGAAAAATAATAATCCTTCAAATAATAAAAAAATCATGAAAAATTTGTTTACAAAAGTATTGCTGTTCATGGTATTGTTGGCTGCCGGCCAAATATATGCCCAAACAGAAACCAATGTTGAAGCTTTGAACCAGTTGTCAGCCGAATTTGACGCACAATGGAATGCAAATCAAATTAAAGTACAGAAATATGCTACCGATAACGGTATTGCTATTTACCAGGAATTGGAAGATGGTCGGGTTATGCAGATCGTAGATATACAAGATGGCAAGCCCGTTTTTTACATAACACATAACCTGGGTGCTGCCCATACCACCCGTGCAGCCGAAGTATGGCCTGGAGGAAGTACCGGAATTAATATCAGTGGTGATGGTTACGACCAGCTTGGCGAATGGGATGCCGGTCACGTACGCAAATCTCATCAGGAATTTACCGATCAGGGTGCTTCAAGAGCAACCCCAATGGACGGAAACTACGCAACGCATTACCATGCCACCCACGTTGGTGGAACTTTGATTGCTGCCGGTGTTGTTGAAGATGCCAAAGGAATGTCTTTTGGTGCCAACCTCAAATATTGGCAGTGGAGTAACGATAATTCAGAAATGGCCATAGCAGCTGCAAACGGTTTGGAGCTTTCAAACCATTCCTATGGCTTTGGTACCGGTTGGAATTGGACAGGTAGCCAATGGCAGTGGTTAGGTAACTCAAGTATTTCGCCAACAGAAGACTATAAATTTGGTTTTTATAGTGGCGATTCAAGGTCTATGGACCAAATAGCATTCAATGCACCCAATTACCTTATTGTCCGCTCAGCAGGAAACGACAGGGGTGAAGGCCCCAGTAATGCCGGACAAGATGGTAATCCTGAAAAAGATGGTGGTACCGATGGTTACGATTGTATTGGCAGGGAAGAAGTTGCCAAAAATATTATGACAGTTGGTGCTGTTAGACAGGTGCTGGATTATACCGGTCCTGATGATGTAAAAATGAGTGATTTTAGTTGCTGGGGTCCTGCCGATGATGGCCGTATTAAGCCTGATATTGTTGGAAAAGGAGTGGATGTTTATTCAACCATGGACGGAAGCAATACCGCTTATGGCTCTTTACAGGGAACTTCTATGTCGGCCCCAAATGTTACAGGTTCAATGGCCTTATTACAGAAACATTATCAGGATACACATGCTGGTGTTCCTATGCGTTCGGCAACATTAAAAGGACTTGTATTGCATTCTGCTGATGAGGCCGGAGCTAATCCTGGTCCTGATTATATTTTTGGATGGGGTTTAATGAACACCAAAAGGGCTGCAAATATTATTTCAGATGATGTTGGGCAGGTTGTAATTGATGAACTGGTATTGGAAGGTGGAAATCTTTATACACGCAATGTCAATGTTCCGGAGGGAACAGACGAACTGCGTGTTACCATTTGCTGGACCGATCCTGCAGGTATTCCAAAATCACCACAACTTAACCCACGTGATCCTATGTTGGTAAACGATCTGGACCTAAATATTTATGATCCGGGATCTACAGCTTATTACCCTTACAAACTTGATCCTGAAAACCCTTCAGATGCTGCAACAACCGATAGTAAAAACTATGTCGACAATATCGAATCGATTCTCATTGAGAGTCCCGAAGCCGGAAATTACACTATTCAAATAAGTCATGATGGCGCTTTGCAAGGTGGTGAACAAGCCTTCTCGATCATCATCAGCGGAATTGAAGAATATACTATCGTTCCCGAATGCTCAATTGGAATGGCAGATCCTGTAGATGGTGCTGATGAAATTCTGACCAACCAATGGTTTAGTTGGATACCGGCAAATTTTGCTACCAGCTACGATGTTTATTTCGGAACAGATGGTGGAGGAACAGAGACACCAACTAACGTTTTTGATGGAGAAAATTTTCTTACCAGTGGCTTTTCCACAGTGATGGATCCAAGTACTACTTATTATTTGCAAGTTGTACCCCGTAACAATGTTGGGGCCTCTGAAGGATGTAACGATATTTATACTTTTACTACACTGGCTGCCATTGTCGAATTTCCTTATTTGCAGCAAATGCTGGATATAGATCCACCTGCACCACCACCATATTGGCAAACAGTCGATTATTCACTTGCTACATGGGAAAGCACCAACATGATTGGTCATGGCGATAACAAAGCGATGATTTGCTGGAATACCGATGGTGTTGTTGAAACAGATTATGACAACTGGTTTGTCTCTCCTCCATTCGAGGTTGTTGAAGGCAACGAATATTACGTAAGCAGTTACTACAAAAGTTTCTCTTCAAATAAAACAGAAACACTGAATATATTTTGGGGAGCTACACCCAATACAGATGACTTAACCAACCTTATGTATGAAGATGTTGATTTTGCAGACGGAAGCTGGCGAAAGGGTGGTGGCCTTTACATACCTGATGCCGATGGACTTGTTTATTTTGGATGGCAGGTAGCAAGTACAGATGGATTTGGATTGTTCCTCGACGAAATTTTAGTAGAAGACTGGGGAACGGTTGGTATTGGCGATGGAGACCCTTCGTCAATTGTAAGGGTTTATAACAACATGAATAAAATTGTTGTTGAAGCCGGTGAAAGCTGGAACGGAGCTGATGTAAAAGTTGTGAATACAATGGGACAAATTATTTATTCAGGCAAATATTTTAACCAATCAACAATTGATTTGAACAATGCCGGAACAGGACTTTACATTGTTACTTTACAAAAAGGAAACAAAGTTGAAACCAGGAAATTGATAGTGCGATAGCCCTATTCGTTTATAAAACAGCAAACCGCAAAAGAGAAGATTCTGAATCTTTTCTTTTGCGGTTTTTTTATGAATAAAACTATAGTAAGAGCATGTATATCATGTAGATGCTGCTGAAACTGATATTTAAAATGAAACTAAATAAGCCCTTGTACACCGCTATACTTTGAATTAGTTCTAATTTCGACCGCTTTATTCAATCAGGCCAAATTTTTTGATAATACCATTTAATGAAAATACTTCTTATTTCACCGACCATCGATTCCAATAAAAGAACGAATAAAGGGCTGATGATACCTCAGCTTGCCCTGTATATTTTGCAAGGATTAACTCCATCAGAACATGAAGTCAGGATTATTGAAGAGGAGACAGAGGACATTGATCTTGACCAGGAATGCGATTTGATCGGGATAAGTTGCATGACCGCAAATGCACCAAGAGCGTACGAACTTTGTGAGGAATTTAGAAAAAGAGGCAAAACAGTAATACTTGGTGGTGTGCATCCAACCATACTTCCTGATGAAGCCCTGAAATATGCCGATAGTGTTGTAGTTGGTGAAGCCGAAGGCGTTTGGAAAACGCTGGTTACTGATTTTCAGAATGGAGATTTGAAAAGACGCTACCACAATCCTACACCTGATTTAGATGTATATGTTCCGAAGGATTTCAGTAGGATTATAAAAAAACGACTGTTTCAGCTTGTACCGATAATGACCACACGGGGCTGTCCGTACAATTGCGATTTTTGTTGTGTCACCAATCTTTTTGGGAAAAAGATGCGGCATATTTCTATAGAAAATGTAGTGCGCGATATCAAAGAATCAGGGGTAAAAAATTTCATGTTTCTTGATGACAATATTATTGGTCATCCCGCTTATGCGAAAGAATTGTTTAAGGCAATTAAACCTTTGAAAATTAAATGGGTTGGACAGGCTTCAGTTTCATTGCTGGTGAAAGATGACGAATTGATGCAGTTGGCTGCGGATAGCGGTTGCCAGGCACTTTTCTTTGGAATTGAAAGTGTGTCGGAGAAACAGTTGGAATCGATGCACAAAGCAATCAAGGAGATTGAACATTTGGAAGCTGCCCTGAAAAAGATTAAAAAAATGGGCATTCTTATTCATGCTTCAATGGTGTTTGGATTTGATAGCGACACCAAAGAAATATTTGATGAAACAGTTCAGTTCCTGATTAAAAATAAAGTAAGTACAGTTTCATTCAATGTGTTAACACCGTATCCCGGAACAAAAACTTATGACGATCTGAAAAAAGCAAATCGTTTGATAACTACTGACTGGAGGTATTACGATCACAATACGGTTGTTTTCAAACCCACCAACATGACTCCCTACGAACTCCAAATGGGCAAAATCAACGCAAGGAAAAAGTTTTATCGAAAATCGTCTGTGCTAAAACGCTTATCGGGAAATTTATACAATCCAATCATTTATTTTGCCACCAATTACGGACATATGAAACAGGTGAAAGTTGAGGCAGAAAGAATGGAAAGAATAAAGAAAGATATTTTTGAAGAATTAGCTTTGTAGAATATGATTAGTGATTTAGTATTAAGCCTGTTCGCATTTTTCTTCTTTTTCCAACATAGACTCGCGAACAAAAAATGGAGCCTGTTTTTCCTTTTTATGGGCTTCTCATCTTTTGTAGGTGCAATGTACCATGGCTTTTTTGAAACATATGAACTATTGCGGTTTTTATCGTGGGCTTTGTTTTCAGCAGCTTTAATATTTGCACAGCTTGCGGCTTACCAACACGATAAAAACAACTTTATAAAAACAACATTTGTTCTTAAATCCATTGTGCTTTTATTCCTTTCGATTCAAAATACCAGTTTTAGTTTCATGGTAGTTGATACCATTTTAAGCATGTTTGGGTTTATCGTCATAGGAAACTTGCTTTACCTCAAATCCTTATCAAAAACTATTTCTTACGGAATTATTATTTCATTTCTTTCCGTATTCGTTGTGGTTTTTCATGTGAGTATTCATCCCGAATACATCACACAAAATGATATTGGGCACTATATTTCAATAGTGTCACTTGCTGTGATGTCGAAAGGTGTTCGGGAAGATGTACTGGAAGGCCAATTAAAAGTCAAGGTTCTTTAATTGGCCACCATATTGATAATTTGCAAATAATTACTCATGTAAAATCACCAGGCCAGGAAGGTGCTATTCGTCCTCTTCAAGATACCTTGTCGATTCTTCCTTTGCTCCAAAACTGAATCTTAAAAAACCAAATGCAATGGATACTGTAGGGTCAGTTTGTTTGAAAAACGTAATCATATCACGGGTTGCTATACCCACTTCCCAGGTATTCTTTTCGTTTTTTATTGGGTAGAAAGTAATTCCAAAAGGAACATTTGTACCAAATTTCCCACCAGTAACAACACTTACTGATAATTGAACCCAATTGGCCGGATTTGCACGAACACCAATTCCAAATACAGGTGCTTCAAAGTTCCCGGGCACTTTCTCTCCAAGAGGCATATAAACGTCAAGACCGGCTTCAATAATTTCATTGAAGGTATAACTCACTCCGCCACGGAAATTCATCGGAAGGCCAAGTTTTTTTTCTGCTATTCCTACAAAAGTTGTATCAAAAGGGGGAGGGCCATTATCGGTATTAATCAACTGCCCTTCTTCAAAAACATTATAATTATTTAAGCCCGGGGTATCTGTTCGCCAAACACCACCATCCGTTCCTTCATAAACATTCTTCTTCCAGGTGATAGAACCTATATCATTCACTGCCAAACCTATTTTTAACTTTTGTTTTATCTCGAAGGTTGTGCCAATATCAAAACCAAAGCCGGTACCTACGGTTTTAAGGCCATTTCCTTCTAACTTGTCCACATCTCCATCGTAAATACCAGTACCCGAATAATCGACTTTAAATCCGGGACTAAGTGCCGAGTTTCCAGTAAGTTCGCCATCTTCATTTTGGTAATATCTAACCATAGCCTGACCCATCAGGTATTTAAAGTTAACACCCATATACCAACCAAAGTCATCGTTTTTAATGACTTTTCGTCCATAACCAAGATTGAATTCACGGTACATGAGCATGTGATTATCTGAACCTTTGTAAATATCAGAAGCCAATTGTGGATCAGTAGAATAACCCACTTGTTCTCCATTTTCAAAAGCTGTAGAATCAAAGTAGGGATCATTATAACCTAAAAAAAGGTAACTTGCCCCATTGTCGTTGAGAAGTGAATGCCAGATAAACCGGTCACGAACACTAATAGCAAAGCCCCCGATTTTCTCATCCTGATAAGAAAACCCGACCCATGTAACTGTGGCAGTGCCAAACATCCTGGCATCTGTAAAAGCATCTGCTGCATCCTTTTTGCCTTGCGCATCAAGTGTAATCGGATTGCCGTAAAGGTCATTCTGAATTTGTTTCTTTGTCAAAGCTTCTGAATAAAGCGAAAAGCCAAATTCAAATAAACCCAAATTCATCTTGTGGTCATTTCTTGTCCAACCCAAGTTAGCAGGATTGATCCCTAAAGACTGATAATCGTTGATTGTTGCAGTTGTGTAGCCAGAACCAGTTGAGGTAAAAGAACTTAGTTCAGTTTGCGCTACTATTACACTAACGTAAAATAACAA
>QMPA01000091.1 GCA_003650365.1 Bacteroidota bacterium
AGTAATTGTAGCTATCACAGGGGATGTTCCTGTATTTACAGCTGCAAACGCTGCTATGTCGCCTGAACCACTTGCTGCCAACCCTATTGAAGTGTCATCATTTGTCCATGCATATGTGGTTGTACCTCCTGTATTTGTAGTGGTGAACGTTACTAATGTTGTATTATCTGTGTTACAAACTACCTGGTCGGCAGGATCATCAACCTGTCCGGTTGGGTTTACTACAACATCAACATTAACAAGAACTCCATCACAGGTTCCTATAGAAGGAGTTAAAGTATATGTAACCGTTCCCGGTTGGGAAGTATTATTATATAATGTTTGTGCAATAGTAGTTCCACAACTACTTATACAATTACTAAATCCTGTAATTGTACCCCCACTTGTATTTGCTGCTGTCCATTTATATGTTACAGTTTCTCCGGTAATATTTGTGGTAAGATCAATATCAGTAGTCCCTTCATCGCAAATGGTTTCGCCGCTTGCAATAACGTCCGGTGTTGGTTGTACGGTAACAACAAAGTCAAATGGCGTTCCTGGACAATAAGTTGTATCAGGACCTGTTGGGGTTATGGTATATGTAACTTTACCGGGTGAAGTTCCGGTATTATCCAACTGGTCATTTATAATCACTCCTGTACCTGAAGCAGTAATACCCGTTATCGTTCCTCCGGTAGGCGTAGAGGTCATTGAAGCAGTCCATTCAAATGTTGCTCCTGTAGTGGCTGATGTAATAATATAGTCAACAAATGCATTATCACAAATAGTTTTAGTACTTGCACTACTAACAGTTGGGGTTGGATTTACAGTAATTGTAAAACTTTCTGGTGTTCCATCACAGGTTATTCCTCCGTTAGTATATGAAGGAGTTACTTCCAGTGTTGCCATCACAGGAGAAGCACCCGTATTGATGGCTGTAAATGAGGCAATATCCCCTATTCCGCTTGCAGCAATACCAATGGATGGTGCACTATTGGTCCAATTATAAATAGTACCTGTAACTGTTCCTGTTCCATCACCCGTAAATACTATTGCGTTTGTAGTGGCATCATTACATAATTCCTGATCAGAAACTGTTGCAACTGTTGGCGTTGGATTTATTGTAATGGTAAAAGTTGTTGGTGTACCAATACATGTTAAACCATTTTCAGTTCTTGGTGTAACAGAAATATTTGCCATCTGAACAGTGTTTCCACTATTAGTTGCTGTAAATGATAGAATAGAGGTTACCCCTGTACCATTTGCAGCAAGACCTATTGAAGTATTATCATTAGTCCAGTCAAAAACAGTTCCTGTAACACTACCAATAAAATTAATAATTGCTGTAGCTGAACCATTACAATAAACTACATTATTAATTGGGTCGACCGTTGGGATAGGGTTAACTGTAATTTTAACAGCATTGGAATTAGCTTCACACACATATACCGAAAGCGTTGATATGGCAACTCTCCTATACCAGGTACCCTGTATTAAGTTCCCTGGTTGATAATTTTCGGTTGTAACACCTAGTGGTGAGAATCCTGATATAGCACTCGTAGTACTTATTTCCCACCTATAACTTAGATTCCCGTCAGGTATAGGGGCAATACCGGTAATAAGTTCGGCAGTTGATGTGTTATAGCATATAATTTCATCAGCTTGTATTGTCCCTGGCGATATATTGTTTACTGCAACCAAGGCAGTATCTGTTTCAAAAGTATTACAAGCAACACCCGTTTGCTCTACTACGCAATAGTAATATCGATCTTGCGTAAGTTGCTCTGTAGTATAAGTACTATTAGTAGCATTTGAAATATCGCTAAAAGCAATATTATCTGAACTTATTCTCCATTGATAATCGAAGGTTCCGGTACCACCCGAAGCCGTTACATCCATTGTATGTGTATCATTAATACAGATGGTATCACCAATTGGATTGGTTGCAACAACCGGGTCGTTTACGGCAACAACAGTTGCTACATCAGTAATCAGATCGGAACAAGTGGGATTTGTAACGCTAATTACACATTGAAAATAATAAGTCCCTGTAAGAAGCGGATCGGTTGTATAACTATCACTATCAGTACCAACGTTAGTCCATGTATAAGGACTTGGTACATCTGAACGCTGCCATTGGTAGTTTAAAGTTGCATCCCCCTGCTCAACATCAACGGTCATTGTATGTTGGCCACCATCGCACATTGTGGTTCCTACAGGCTGGGCTGTAATTTCCGGCACATAAACAGGTGCAACATCAGATAATGGGTTGCGACAACCTGCCACAGAGTCGATTACACGAACCCTATAATAACGAGTGGAAGTTAAAGCAGCTGTTGTATAAGTATTGCTTGCACTATTTTGTACAGTTGACCACCCCCCTGTTCCGGTTGTGGATATTTGCCAGCGATACCCGAAATGACCTGATCCCCCTGCGGCAGTTACACTCATTGTCCAGGTTGTTCCCGAGCAAATAGTTGCTTCAATGGGTTGCGTAGCAATAATTGCATCGGGAAGAACCTCCAGTTCCATACAGTTTGATGCGAGGACATCACATCCAAGTCCACTTTGTGTAATAATGCATTGGTAGTAATAACTACCAACTGTACCCATATTACCGGTATTATAATCTTTACTGTTTGTGCCAATATTTGTCCATGGGCCACTACAACTGTTTGTCGAACGTTGCCATTGATAGGTAAAGAAACCCGTACCACCTTGAACAATTACTGAGAAATCAGTATTTCCGCCTCTACAAACAGTATCATTCCCTGATTGAGATGTGAATTCAGGATCGTCAACAACTGTGATCGTACCACAGTCGGAAATAACAGGAGTACAAACGCCTCCAACATCTGAAACTACACAATGGTAATAATAATTACCTATTGCAAGATTTGGTGTTGAATAAGTATCTGTTGTTCCACCACTTCCTGTGGTAACATCTGTCCAGGGTCCTGCACAACTTGCGGCTTCCTGCCATTGGTAGGTGTAAGATCCTGAACCTCCGTCTGGAACAACAGTAAGGTCAGTAGAGCCATCCTTGCAAATTTCCTGATCTCCAGAACCGCTAACTGCAAACGTATCATAATTATGAATATCTACTTCATCGGTAGATGGTGGACAAACAGATCCGTTGGTAACTGTATATAAAAAGGTATAATCTCCGGGAATAATCCCGGTTATCGTTGTTGTGTTTGAAGATGGGTCGGTAATAGTAGGGGTGTTGGGGCCACTTACTTGCGACCATTCACCTGTTCCAACACCAGGATTAGTTGCTGCCATTGTAACTGTAGTTTCGTTACAAAGTGTTTGGTCGGGACCTGCGTAAGAAGGTGTAGGTTCGGCCCATACAGTAATTTGCATTATATCTGATTTTTCACAGATGCCAATTGAATGTGACCATACTAATTCATAAACAGCAGATGATGCAGGAACAAGACCATTCACATTGGTTGTTGGATCATTGGCATTATCAAATGTTACATTGTTAGGGCCTGAATAAAAAGTCCACGTTCCTGTACTACCCGCATCAGGGTCGTTTCCTTCCAATGCAGTTGTTGTTACATCGCATAATTCCTGATCGGGGCCGGCAATTGCCTGTGATGGAATATCGTAAACAGTAACTGTAATATTGTCAATACTTGGTGGACAAACACCATTGGAGATTGTCCAGGCAAATCCATAAACTCCTGCTACTGCACCAACAACATCGGTTTGTGGGTTTGTAGGATTAAGAATGGTTACTGTTGAACCTGAAACCTGAGTCCAAAAACCTGTTCCAACGGTAGGTGTATTTCCATCCAGGGTAAACTGATCGTAAAGGCATAATTCAGTTGCTGTAGCGGAAGCATCGGCAAGTGTAGGTGCTTGATCATTAATAATTCGTACTGTATCGGAATACGAACATAATGTATTTACCGCTGTCCATTCAAAAACATAGTCTCCATAAACAAGTCCTGTAACATTCGATAGAGGGTCGTTGGGACTAACAATTGTTGGATCGACTGCGGCTGGAGGTTTACTGTAAACTGTCCATGTTCCGGTTCCGGTTGTAATTGTATTTCCGCTTAAGTTTGTTGAAGTCTGGTCGCATAATTCCTGGTCAGGACCAGCATCGGGCATAGTAGGATTTTCATAAACCGTTAAAACAACAGTATCTGTTTTATCAGTACAAACACCATTTGAGATTGTCCACACAAATATGTAAACTCCCGGATAAGTATCCGGAATCATATTTGAAATTGTTGTTAGTGGCTGAATTGGTGCATCAATAACAGGCATTGTACCTGTTGGAATTGATGCTGTATCAATTGACCAAACACCAATACCTGCAGTGGGTGTGTTTGCAGCCAAAGTAGCAACAGTTCCACAAACCTCATCCTGGTCAGGGCCGGCATCGGCATCGGTTGGTTCTTCGTAATTGGTAATCCGTACCTGATCGGTATTTGAACACTCGTCATTGGCAACGGTCCACTCAAATACATAAACACCATAATCAGGGTTTGTAAAAGTTGTGGTTGGATCATTAGCATCTGTAAAACTTCCTCCGGCCGGACCAAAAAGTTTTGTCCATGTTCCGGTTCCTGTAGCCGGTGTATTTCCAGCCATTGTAAAAACTGTTACATTACAATGTTCCTGGTCGGGGCCTGCATCGGCTAAACTTGCAGGATCGTAAAGCGAAACAGTCATAGTATCGCTGGAGTAACATACGCCACCTATTGTATCAACTTGAAAAACAAAAGTATAGTCACCCGTAATTAGCCCTGAGGCTGTGGCTGTATTTGGTGAAGTTGTTGTAACAGTTGCCACATTTGGTGTAGTTCCAAGCTGCGACCATATACCTACGCCACTGGTTGTTCCAACTAAATTAACAGTAGTTACTGCATTACAGTGGTTTTGATCGGCACCGGCATCTGCCTCTAATGTTACGCTTATCTCAACGGTATCGATGGAAGGCATACAAAAACCTCCTGAGGAGACTGTCCATAAAAATTTATAATCGCCTGTAACTAAATTATTTACTGCGGTAGTATTTAAACTTGGGTCAACAATATCGGGCGTATTGGGCCCGCTTAATATTGTCCACAAACCTGTTCCTACAGCTGGATCAACAGCAGCCATTGTTGCTGAATTATCATTACATACTACAATATCAGGTCCTGCATCGGCAATTGAGCCGGGAGGGTAGGTAACAAAAACAGAGACTGTATCAATTGTTACACATGCGCCATTGGTAATTGTCCAGGTAAATTTATAAGTACCCGACTGCAAATTAATAAGATCGGTAATATTATTTGAAGGAGTTCTGATTGTATCGCCTGCGTTACCGGATATTTGTGTCCATAATCCTGTACCGGGTGAGGGATCGTTTCCCACAAGTCTTGTACTGTCACCACAAATTTCAAGATCATTACCAGCATCAGCGATTATTGGATCGGCAATAGTTATTAATACTGTATCCCGTGTTGGGGTACATCCACCACTGGAGATGGCCCACTCAAAAGCATAAGTTCCATCGGTTAAAGCCGTTACTGTAGTGTTAAATGCTGTGTCGTATGTAATTGTAGCGGAGGGGCCACTTAATTTTGTCCATAAACCACTACCTGGGTCTGGATCGTTTCCATCTAAAGTTATAATATTAGTACCCGATGGCCAGCATTGGTCGGTACCGGCATCAGAAGCAATTGGTCCCTGATCATTATTTACTGTAATAATTACATCATCGCTATTGCTACCACATCCATTAGTAATTGTCCAGGTAAAAGTATAAACCGTATTATCGACCAGACCACTAACTTCTGTTTTCGGATCATGGGTATCAGTGAATACAACGCCCACATCTGGGACTACACTCCATGTTCCATATTCAAAAAGAAACTGTGGTGCATCGGCATCCATATAAACCGGAGTACCATAACAAACTAGTTGATCATCCCCGGCATCTGCTGGCTCAGGCAAAATATTGGCAACAAGTATTGTTACTTTATCACTTTTCGGGTCACATTGCGGGCCAGCTGCTATCAGCCATTGAAAGGTATAAAAACCATTGGATAAATCTGAAATAGCGACTACAGGATTATGTATATTAGTTAAAGTAACCAAAGTTGGCCCTGATACCTGCGACCAGGTTCCTGTACCAATAGAAGGCGCATTACCAACCAAATTGGTAATTGTAATCTGGCAAGCCAAGATTTGAAATGTTCCGGCATTAGATGCTGTTGGTTCGAGTGAAATGGTTACATCTACCACGTCGTAGGCTGTTGCGCAGGAAACATTTACAGAAGTATATCTTCTGAATTGAATTGTATATGTACCAATACTATCAAGACCTGTTATTAGGGTTGGAGAAGCTCCGGCATTTACCCAATCGGTAGGATAGGTAATGCCATCGGTTGGTGGTCCGCTAATAATGCTGTATTGATTAGTTCCAGAGCCGAAAAATGTATATGCAACTTCAACCCAAGTCTCTCCACAATCAGCAAAAATATGATCCTCAATAATATTAATACCTGGGGCATCATTAAAATAACTAACCGTTACCTGTTCTGCAGAAGTACAATTGGTAACGGAATTTGTTATTGTATATAGAAATACATATGTACTACTGCCATCAAGCCCTGTAACAGATGTTATGGGGCTATTGGGGCTTACAATAGTTGCTGCTGGCCCAATAATTTGTGTCCATTCAACAGTTTCGTCAACGTATAGAGGAGGGCTCCCTTCAAGTACGGTGGAAGTTCTGGCATCACAAAAAACCTGATTACCACCAATAACTTCTGCCACTGTTAAATCAGCCGTTGGTGGCGGAACAGTTATTGTCATTTGGTCGGAACCCGATACACATACTCCATCAACTGTCCATTGCAATACATAAGTTCCTTCGATGAGGTTAGTTATTGTTGCAGTAGCACTATGTTCGTTATCAAAAACCGGCATATTAGGACCACTGATAACTGTCCATGTTCCTTCCTGCCCATCAATTCCGCAACCTCCAAAGGAGGCACCAAGGTCTGTAACATGTGTAGTGGAAAAACAGTGATCTAATATTTGGTCGAGGCCTGCATCAATAGGTTGTTCACCTCCTCTGTTTGTAATTAATACCGTGTCGTAACTGGTACACCCATTACTATTTAAAATTCTCCAAATTAAGGTGGCAGTGCCGCAGCGGGTATCCACAAATGTCAATTGACTAGTATTTGAGTTTGGATTGAGAATGTCTACCCCTGCCTGATTGCCTCCTATAGTTTCCCAGTCTCCTGTCTCACCAGCACCGGGAGGGTTAGCTGCCAAAAATGCCATATCAGCAGGACAATAGGTGGCATCAGGGCCAGCATCGGCCGGATTGTTATCAAGAACTACTACATCCACATCCTGATAAACTAAATAACCATCCTGACAGGTTTCGGAAAACCTGAAAGTATAAGTATTTCCACCACTAAAATTAATTATTTCAGTGTCAAATAAATGTGGGTTTACAATTGTTACTGATGGTCCACTTACTTGCGTCCATTCATGATTACCAGTGTACAAACCTGTTTTTGTAGCATGCAGAAACATTTGTTCGCCATCACAAATAGTTTCGTCAACACCGGCATTTACCGAACAGTTTTGAGCTACAGACCAGTAGGCGGTTACAGCAAAAAACAATGTTAAAATAAATCTTACAATTATCTGTGAAGATTTAGAAGTAGTGAATAAAGATGTTTTCATAATTCTGGTTTTTATTTGACATTATACCTGCTCAACAGGTTGGACTATTACTCAGTATTGATTGTTAACAATGTTGCATAAACAGACTCAACCACTTCAACTTTTTAAGTCGTCAACAATAAATGAACAAAAAGATAGTGTTAAATATTCCTTGAGACATCTCTTAATCTGATATTCACAGGAATAAAAGCTTGTTTTATTTAGATTATTTCGCTCAACAGATTTGGTCTGTCTGCACAATCTTTGTGTAAAATTAACAAAATTTTAACAATCAAGCTGATTTGGCAAGAAAATTAACTGCTTACAAAAGCAATACAGCCCCCTTACATTTATAATACACCTATATGTATCATGCTGAAATACAGAAAATAGCATTTTATTTTCTTAAAGAAGAACTGATCGAAAAAAAGCCTAGATGGTTTCAAGAAAAGAAATGAGATTATCATCCTGGTTAAGGCCAAGTTTTTTGCGTAAACGCGATCGTGCAACGGAAATACTATTAACGGACTGGTAAGTGACCATTGAAATTTCTTTGGACGACATATTCAAGCGGAGAAAAGCACACAATCGTTTTTCATTAACTGAAAGCTTGGGGAACTGCTCGTTGAGTTTAGCATAAAAACCAGTATGTACCTGCTGGAACCTTACTTCAAACTCTTTCCAAACCTCATCGACTGCTGTTGATTCGAGATCGACTATAATAGTATCAATGACCTTATAATTTTCTTTTTTAAACAATAATTTAGCCTCTTTAAGCTTAGCTACTATTTCGATTATCATTTCGTTTTTACGTATTGAATACATTACATTGGTAGCCAGCTCTTTTTTCTTCATCTCGAGCTCCTCTTCCAAATTATTTTTATCAATCGCAAAGCTTTGATTTAGCAACTTATTCTTTTCAGCTTCAAGTTTATGTTGCTTTGTTCTTCCACTTTGCAAAAAATACAATAAAATAATAATACTCATGCCCATTAATGCGGCGATAGTAATAAAAATGTAGATGATCTCTCTGTTGTTTTGTGCTGCCTCAATTTGTTGTTGGTCAAGTTTGTTTTCGTATAATTGTTTACTGAATTCTTCCTGCAATTCTATCTTGGTAAACTTTCTCACTTCTTCTTCGTTCCTGAGGCTATCTTTCCATATATGTAACAAATCCGAATATTTGCATGCCAATTCAAATTGCCTTTTCTCTGAATAAATCTTTGTTAAATTACTAAGAGCAGCAACTCCGGAAGAACCAAACCCATTTTGCTTACTCAGCTTGAATGCTTTTAAAAAATTATCAGTAGCTGATTGTAAGTTCTTGGTTTCTATACAACAACTTCCCTTGGTATTGTAAGCAGCCGCAAGCTCTTTTTTAAAATCGTGTTCAATGCAAATGGCCATGGCCGTATCAACTAAGGACGAGGCATCCGTCAAGTCACCCATCTTGCTTGAGGCAATCGATAAGTTGATTAATATGTTTGTATACTCCCTTGTATTGACATCTATATCAACAAGCTCTTTTGCTTTATTCAGGTAATACTCTGATCGTGGATATTCCTGCTTCTTCAGAAATAAGCCACCCATATTGTTGTAAAAATAGAATAGATAATAATCTTTGCTTTGCTTACTGAATAACAAATCCTGCTCATCAAGATAATTGAGACCTTCCTGGAAGTATTCAATCGCCTTATCATATTTTTCCATCTTGTAATTAAGCATACCTATCCCATTAAACGTTCTTATATAGCTTAAAGCCATATTTTTATCGAAATTCTCTTTCGAAATAGATTCGATAATGGACTTAGCTTTATATAGTTGCTCAAGAGATTCGGCATTTTTTCCAATCCTGAGAAACAGATATGCCCTTTCATGAAAAACACTCGTTAACTGGTAGGGAGATTTTTGTTTAGCCGCAAGTGCCTCAGCCTTATCCAGCATTTTTAGTGCCGATTTAGGTTCATCAAAATTAATTGCTCTTGCGTAAATGATCATCGCGTCGATACGAGTACTATCATTTGTTGCTGTGTTTATTAGCTGTTGAAGTGAATCATTTTTCTGCCCATAACCCCTTGTAAAAAAGACAATAAAAACCAATGCAATTATATAACGGAAAATAAAGTTCACAATGCTTAATTTGGGATACAATCTGCTTATTTTTAATTTTCAAAACTAAGAATAAAAACATCAACTACTTACGAAAGTGACTAAACTAGCTTAGTTGGTTTTTCAGCTACTTGTTTAGTACGGCAAATACTTATGTTTTGTATAGGTCTCATCTTGTCTTTTTTTACTTTTGCTTCATAAACCCAATCGATGAATAGCAATCGCGACACACTACTTTCCTCCATTCATTCCCCGGCAGATTTAAGAAAGCTGAAACCGGAACAGTTGCCACAATTGACAGAGGAAGTCCGTAGTTTTATCCTCGATGTGGTATCGGTAAAACCGGGACATTTGGGTGCCAGCCTTGGCGTAGTCGAACTAACCGTTGCTTTGCATTACGTCCTCAATACACCAGACGACCGCCTGGTTTGGGATGTGGGCCACCAGGCTTATGGGCATAAAATCCTTACAGGAAGAAAAGATATTTTTCACACATTACGGCAGTTAAAAGGAATCAGTGGATTCCCATCAAGGACTGAAAGCGAATTCGATGCCTTTGGAACCGGGCATGCTTCCACTTCTATTTCTGCTATTTTGGGGATGGCCATGGCTTCCAGATTAAAAGGCGAAAGCAATCGGCAGCATATAGCTGTAATTGGTGATGGTGCGCTTACCGGAGGAATGGCCGTTGAAGCACTCAACAATGCCGGGGTTTCCAATGCCAATATTCTTGTTGTTTTGAATGACAATGGAATTGCCATCGACCACAATGTGGGAGTCATCAAACGTTCAGTTTTGAAAAGTCGCAACCTATTTCATGCTATCAATTTCAAATATTTTGGTCCGGTGGATGGCAATGATGTAATGCAAGTCGTAAAAGCATTGCAGGAAATCCAGGATACTAAAGGCCCAAAATTGCTGCACATTATGACTACCAAGGGCAAGGGTTTCGAAAAAGCGGAACAGCAACAAACCCTTTACCACGCACCGGGACGCTTCGATAGAAAAACAGGGGAGCAAATTAATGAGCAAAAAGACGAATCGGTTTTAACTTACCAGGAAGTTTTTGGTAAAACAATTACCGAATTGGCCGAAAAGGATGAAAAAATTGTCGCTGTAACCCCTGCCATGCCAACGGGTTCAGCCTTAATAGAAATGATGCAAAAATTGCCCGGACGTGTTTTCGATGTGGGCATTGCCGAGCAACATGCCGTTACTTTTTCTGCCGGATTGTCTGCCGAAGGATTCAAACCTTTTTGTACCATTTATTCCACCTTTCTGCAACGGGCTTACGACCAAATTATTCATGATGTAGCATTGCAAAAACTCCCCGTGGTCTTTTGTATTGACCGTGCCGGATTGGTTGGCGAAGACGGAGCCACCCATCACGGAGTTTTCGATTTGGCATTTCTACGGACAATTCCCAATATGGTTGTTACTGCACCACTTAACGAAGCCGACTTTCGGAATTTATTGTTCTCGGCAGCCAATTACAAAGCCGGCCCTTTTGCCATTCGTTATCCACGCAGCCGGGGCGTATTAAAAAACTGGAAACAGCCCTTTGAGAAATTTGAAATCGGGAAGGGAAAACAAATCAAACAAGGAAAAGAAACCGCCATTCTCAGCCTTGGCCATGTCGGTAATTTTGCTTTGGAAGCTATCGAACACTTGCAAAACGAAGCAATCGGTTTATACGATATGCGTTTTCTCAAACCCATCGATGAGAATTTACTTCACCACGTTTTTACCCATTACAAAAACATCATCACACTTGAAGGGGGAAGCCTCAAAGGCGGACTGGCCGATGCTGTTGCTGCTTTTAAAAGCCAACACAACTACAATGCTAAACTTATTACTTTGGGTGTTCCCGACCGTTTTATCGAACACGGCACACAGGAAGAATTAAGGAAGGAATGTGGTTTTGATGTGGATGGGATTTTGAAAGTTTTAAGGGAAATACATTCTTGAAAAACCACTATCCCACAACCTTGCATATTTACTGATTAATAGTATTTTTGCTCATTACGAATTGCCCGACCAAGGCAAACCCAATAAAGCATTATGTACGAATTCATTAGAGGAAAACTCACTGGCAAAAGCCCAACTTTTGTCGTTATCGAAAATCATGGAATTGGCTATCTGATCAATATCTCCCTTAATACATTTTCAAAAATTAAAGACAAATCTGAAGTCAAATTATTCGTCCATTTTCATGTGCGCGAAGATGCCCAGGTATTTTACGGATTTGCTGATGAAACAGAACGGGAATTGTTCCGGTTTTTGCTGACCGTTTCGGGAGTGGGAGCCAATACTGCGCGTTTGAT
>QMPA01000092.1 GCA_003650365.1 Bacteroidota bacterium
AACAATTGATAAACCGATGACAATTTTTATCAGCGACTTTTTCGTCAGCGCAGCATACAGGCCAATCAGTATCAGTAAAATAGACGCTGTATAAACGCCAAACTGCATTATTTCAAATATCTTATCGTCCATCCTTTTAGTCTTTTTCGTGTAAAACGGTATAGATTAAACCTGTTAATTCAGCAGCAACTTTGAAGCCTACCAGAATATATATGATTGGGATAACACCACCACTAAACAGGTTATTCATTGTTCCAACGGGCATAAAATTCTCCAGGAAAGTTCCTCCATTGTAAAAACCGGCAAGTCCAAACAATACAAAGAAAATCCCGGCAAAAGACTCAATGTAGGATAATACATGATGGCTTACCTTGAAATTTTCGTAAGCTAGCAACATCAGCAAAAAGCCTGTTGCGACGATGGTACCTCCCTGGAAACCTCCACCCGGTGATAAATGGCCGTGGACAAATACATAAACACCCAATAAAATAACGGCCGGAAACAGCAATTTTGAACCCGACCTTACAATTCGGCTAGCTGAAAACAATACTGAACGGTCGCCAACGTGGTGTCTCCTTTTATACAAAATACCACCCAATGCTGTAGCAGCCAGGAATAGTACTGTTACTTCGCCCAGGGTATCAAAGCCCCTGAAGCTCACGATAATTGAGGTAATGGTATTGGCAACATGTAATTCGCTCACCGTTTTTTCCAGGTAGATATCTTTCACACCATGTTCAAAACGGGCATCGCCAAAACCCAACTCGTAAAAGGTTTGTCCGAGATAGAAGCCCAAAGTCGCCAGTGTAATTATTACGATAAATTTCTTCATTCTACAGCAGATTTAAGGTCGTCCTTTTTATTGTAATCATCCTCATGGCGGACAGTATTCCGAATGGTGATGATGAAAATAATCGTTGTTAATGCCACACCAATGGCTGCTTCTGTAAGTGCAACATCAGGTGCCTGCAATAAATAAAACAGCGCAGTTAATACCAGACTGATTACACCCGTTGCAATTACTGCATAAAGCAGGTCCTTTTGCACAATGGCATAAATTGCTGCACCCAGCATAAGTAACAACAAAAAGAATATGAGAATCAGGTATGTCATTTTTTGTCCTCCTTTTTTATGTTTTCAGAAACTTCTTTGTAAGCATCCATATTTCCGTCATCGTTTTTAATGAGGGGATACCTTTTCCGTTTGTACATGGCGCGTGCCAAGGCATGTGAACTGATAGGGTTTGAAAAAGCAATAAATATCACGATAATCAATGCTTTTACCATCCAGGTCCAATCGTCTTCTACTTTCAGAAAACCAACACCGAGTATCAGGCTCATTCCGCCCAAGGTGGTGGCTTTGGTTCCTGCCTGCAAACGATTATACACATCGGGCATTCTTAAAATTCCCAAGCCGCCAAGCAGCAGGAAAATACTACCAATCAGGATTAATGCCCCGCCGATAATTTCAAATAGCAAACTCATAAGGCACCCTCCAAATATCTGGCGAGAACAATAACGCCGATGAAACCAAGAACGCCATAAACCAATGCAACATCAAGATAAATGTAGCGGTCGAAAATATAGGCGAGCATAACGAGGGCTGCAACCATGATGGTAGTCAATGTATCGAGCGCAACAGAACGGTCGCCGGCTGTCGGGCCTTTTACAAAGCGGATGGCTGCCAGGGCAACACCCACCATCATAAATAATAAAGCGATATAAAATATATAGGTCATGTTAAAAGATTTTTAAAAGTATCTTCTCAAATGTTTCTGCAATTTCTTTTTGCGCCTCCTCCGGATTGGTAGTTTTTACATCAATCCAATGCACATAAAAAGTATCGTCAATAATGTCGATGCTTAATGTTCCGGGAGTAAGTGTGATGCTGTTGGCCAAAACCATTCTTGAATAATCGGTGGTTAATTTGGTCTTGAATTTCACAATACCCGGATTGATGGGAAGGGACGGGGTGAGTACCCTGCGTGCCACATCAATATTCGATTTTATCAGTTCCCAGGTAAAAACAAACAGATAATAAATCATGTAAAACACCCTGGTGGGTGATAAAATTGTTAAGGTGCAACAAGTAAAAAATGGAATGGTGAAAAAGGCGATTATTGCTGTGATGCCAACTCCAACAAGTAATTCCTGTGCTGCAAATGAGGTGGTAAACGCAATCCAGACAATCATCAGTAAAATCCAACTGACGATGAATCGGGATAGTTTATCGGTTAATTTGAGATTTTCCATATTGAATAAATGAATGCGTAAATGAATGAATGACCGGTTTAATCCAGGTCGTATTTTTTGTCTTCGAAATATTTCATGAACTGCACCCTTTCGTATTCGGCAGGGTTGGGGCTGTTTACCTGGCTCATCTTTCCTTTGAAGTCGTCAATTTTTTCGAAATTATGTTTTTTCATCCAGGCTTCCAGATCGGCAATCATTTTGCTTACGTGGCCGATACCGTTTTTGAAAAGTGTAGAAACAGTTTGAACCGCATCGGCACCAGCCAGAATTTCTTTCACAACCGAAGCACCATCGTGCACACCTGTTGAGGCAATCAAATCACAGCTCACACGGCCTGATAAAATGGACATCCAGCGCAATGAAATGGCCAAGTCAGAAGATTGGCTCAATACATTGGATGGGACAATCTTGAAATTATCAATGTCGAAATCAGGGTGAAAAAAACGATTGAACAAAACAACGCCGTCCACACCGCTTTCTGAAACCCGTTTGACGAAGCCTGCCAGATCAGCGAAATAATAACTGAGTTTAACTGATACCGGAATGCTCACCTGTTCCTTTACTTTTTTGATGACCTCCATATAAGTCTGCTGCACTTTTTCGCACTGCATGGAAAAATCAGAAGGCAGGATAAAGAGATTGACCTCGATGGCATCGGCGCCGGCTTCCTGCAATTTCTTTGCGAAAAATGTCCATTCGAAAGACGATTTGCAGTTTACACTGGCAATAACCGGAATATTGATTTCGCGTTTGGCTGCTTCAATCAGTTGGATATACTTCTTGATGTTATCCTCTTTTATTTTGTAATCATAATAATCAAGGAAACCCAATGCGCGTCCTTCCAGCTCTTCGTCCTTTGTACGCAACACATGCTTGTATTCGTGCTGGATTTCTTCTTCAAAAATCGATTTAAGAACGACAGCACCGGCTCCACTCTTTTCAATTTTCTTGAGGTTTTCAATTGAATTGCTGAGACCTGAGCTACCCACAACAATCGGTGATTTTAGATTAAGGCCTAAATATTTGATTGATAAGTCCATAACATATATATTTTGTGCATTGTTTCAGTTAAGAATTTGCAAAAATATATAAAGGTTATGATATATATCATATATCGACCTTCTTATATATCAATTCTTATTAGATATGACAAATATCTGTTTGTTAAGTTATTAACAGCCAAATTCTCAATAAGTTAAAGTTGGGTTTAAATACACTAATTGACAGCAATATACAGCTGTGAAAATCTAACAGAACGCGAGCTTTAAACAATAAAATGCTCGTTATTTTTATTCAATATAAATTTCAGTTTGGGGGGGAATTGGGTGTTTTACTTATTTTTTGGTTTGGTGATTTGTAAGCAGAAATTCTACTTTCTGATTTTGGCTTAAAATCTTTACTTTTACTTTTCAGTAATTGAGCTTATGACAACTTATATCGCAATACTCCGTGGGATTAATGTTGGTGGTAGAAGAAAAATTCTGATGGCAGATTTGAGTAGTCTGTTTCAGGGATTGGGGCTTGCTAATATCCAAACTTATATTCAAAGTGGTAATGTGGTTTTTGAAACTAATTCTAAAGCTGATAATGTTGCACTTTCGAACAGGATTGAACAAAGTATTTCAAAAACCTTCGGCTTTGAAGTTCCGGTAATTATAAGGACTGATGATGAAATTGAACAAGCCATTTCAAATAATCCATTTCTTATAAACAAAGCAGAAGTTGAAGGATTTTTTTTGACCTTTTTGAAAGATGTTCCATCCTCCAAAAAACTAGAAAGCATTAAAAGCTTTGATTTTAGTCCTGATAAGTTTGAAGTTATTGGCAAAGATATTTTTGGTTTCTGCGCAGGAAATTACCACAAGACCAAATTAAGTAATCAATTTTTTGAAAGCAAACTGAAGGTTTCGGCAACTACAAGAATTTGGAAAACAGCAAATAAGTTGGTTGAAATGGCCAATTCCTAATCAGGATTCTTTAAAATACTTTGTAATTTTGCGCCATTAGCTTCGGGTTGTTTCCTGAGACCAATTAAAATGAAGCCTCCAATAATAAATCTACAATGCGGGTTTTTACAATTCTGTTTATTATTTTCATTCTGCTAAAAAGCAGCTTTTGCATCGAAGATGGGGATGGTGATAAAACAGTGGCTTTTATTCAGCCAGAATTTATGATTGGAAAGGCTTTACCCGGTAACAGCAACTTTCCCGAAACAAAATCTCAAACCATTTATTCACTCAGCATTGGAAAATTGCATTATAATCCGGAAAAATTGTGGACAGTTTATTTTAATTATCCCTCAACAGGACTTTCCGTTTTTTACTCCAACTATGGTAATAATGAGGTTTTTGGGAGTTCGATTACTGTACTGCCCTATATCGCATTGAATACTTCACGCCGACACTTTAATTCTTTTCATTTTAAAATTGGAATGGGAGCAAGCTATTTTTCGACAAGCTATAATAAATACAGTAATCCGCGCAACCTTGCTGTTGGCTCCAGGATAAGCTGGGTTTTTCAAACAACAGCCTATTACAATTTACTACTCAGTAAGCATGTCGATTTAAATCTGGGCGTAAGTTTTATTCACCATTCAAACGGGCATACAAAATTGCCCAATCTGGGATTGAATTCTGTGCTACTTAGCGTTTCTTCCAGAATTTATCTTGATCCCATTCAAACCAATAACAAAGAAAAATTTCAGAAACCAAAACTAAATCGTACAAAACAATATTTCGCAATGGCACGGCTGGGTATTGGCATGCACGAATTTGGCGGCCCCGATTCTGAAACAGGTGGTGTAAAAAGAGCCGTTAACATTGTCTCTTTGGGTGTTGGGACTGTTTTTAAGCAGGTTGTAAAATTGAGGGTCGGTTTTACTTATCGGTTTTATCAGCAGTATTACAATTACATTCTTGATTATCAGCCAGAAAAATATACAGACCATCCTGTTTACGGTGCGTCAAATCTTCAGGTTTATATTGGAGGAGAGTTTCTGCTTGGCCATATTGGTATCGATGGCGAAATCGGCATCAATATTTTGAAACCATTTTATGCTTACCATCATGAGCTTTATGAAGATGATGAAGCTGTCAAATACTGGCTAAAGAAAATATTTTCCTCTCGCATTGGTTTGAAACTCTACTTGAATAATACGGCAGACAATCCAAAAAACAACCTCTATGTTGGTGCTTACATCAATGCCAATTTTGGGCAGGCTGATTTTTCAGAAATCAGTTTGGGATTTGTTCATCGGTTTGGGATGCATAACGAATAAAGCGAAAATCCATTTTTTTCTATAGGAAATTAGCTTCCGGAATCACCAAATTTACTTTACAATCATTCCCTTTTTCTGGCATGGTTTTCGCTTTTCTTTCCTGCTCTTGAAGGTCTTTCAAATAATGGAATTAACAAATATTACATTAATAATATTGAAAGAAATTGAATAGTATTAGATTGATTTTTATTTTTATAGCCTAAACCCCAAACACGCTAATTATGAAAAACTTTACTTTGGCCTTAATAGCCTTATTCCTGTTTTCCTTAAACAGTATTTCACAAGAGACCCAACTCTCCGAAATGGACGAATTAATGAAATTGAAAAAAGAGCTGTCTTCGGGTTTTTACGACAGAAATGAAAGTGGCGGAATTTCCGATAACTCCCGCTTAACAGACATGAATTCTGGCATATATGATTTTGGTAATCCTCCTGACTGGGCGTGGACTACCCCATTTGGAGGTTCTGGAAAAGACGTGACCAGAAAAATTGCTGTTGCTGCTGACGGTAGTTTATTTATGAGCGGTTCTTTTTCCGGAGAAATGAGTATTGGTGCAAACAATTACACAAGTATTGGCCAGCGCGATGCTTTTCTGGCGAAATTTCAAAGTGACGGCACACTGGTCTGGTTCAATCAGTTTTCGCCCTTGCCCGGTGAAAAGATTGATGCCTATGATATCCATTTGGATGCTTCCGAGAATATTTATTTCACCGGCTATTATACCGGAGATGTAAGTTTTGGCGATTTTAATCTTCCTGGCACGCACACAAAAAACTTGTTTTTAACTGTTGCCAATGCCAGTGGGCAAATTACGATGGCAACAAGCCACCCAACCGGTAATCTGGAGGAATTGGGTTTAAAAGTTGATACTGATGTGAACGGTAATATTTTTGTGCTGGGCTCTACAGATGGGACAACTACCTTCAGGCACACATCAGTAATTATTAAATATGATAGCGATGGAAGCATGGTTTTTGATTATTACCACGACCAGAGTTTTGCCGATATGCAAATTGTTGGCGACAACATCTATTTTACCGGCACCCTAAACTCATCTGACTATTTTGGTGATTTTTATCTGGAACTGGAAACCTACAATGATGCTTTTGTAGCAAAATCAGATACAAGTATCCAATTTGCCTGGGTTCAAAAAGCAGGTCATCCCGCACCTAATAATGGCGATTCCCAGGGAACAGCATTGTTTATTTCCACTGATAAAGAAATTTATTTCATGGGGAAATTCAGAACTAATGTTTTCTGGGGAAGTCTGGAAGTATATGGAAATGGCGGATATGTAACCAAGTGTTCTTCAGATGGTAACTTTTTATGGGCTATAGAAATTGGTGGGACAAATTTTCCTACACCTACAGACATTAGCGGGAATGAAGATGTTATATTCATCAGCATGTATTATAAAATGTCACACAATCCCGTTGAGTTTAATCAAATCAGAACATTTGGTGTAGTAGATGGTTCGTCAGGCTTAGTAGCGAACTTTGATGACAGGGTGGAAAGCATGAATCACAGCCCGATGGATGATGCGCTATTGGTAACTCAAAATGCAGATGAGTTAATTCGCATTTCCAGCCTTGATGATTATTCGCTGGATACAGAATGGACCAAATTATTTGACGGAAATTCTGCTGAAGCCTACGGCATCGGAATGGATGTTGACCAGGATGAGTTCATTTATAATTTTGGCTATGCTTCCAATCAATTAGATTATTTTGGACAAACCATCAACAAAGGTTTGTTTTTAGCAAAGCAGTACGGAACAGGATCTGTAAAATGGTTGGTTCAATTTCCTGATGCCGATCCTGTTGGCAATTATATGGGTAACTATTTGATTGCTGACACTGTCTCAAAAAATGTCTATATTACAGGCAGGTTTTACAACCCACTTGTGATTCCAGGAGGGCCAACACTTACATCCTCCTCGGGTTTCGGAAGTATCTTCATTCTGAAATATGATTTTGATGGCAACTTTCAATGGGCTATTCAGGAAGACATTGCTTCAACAGACCCATCATTGGGCTGCGACAAATCAGGAAATATATTGCTATCCGGTGTATTTAGCAATACCCTTACAATTGGTGGCACAGTCCTGGTTTCGGCTGGACTTGAAGATGTTTTCATCGCCAAATACAATAGTACAGGAGAACTTGTCTGGGCCAAACGTGCAGGAGGTGAAGACATGGAGTGGGATGCTCTTATTTCGACAGACGCTCAGGATAATATTTATTTAACCGGCGAATTTAATTCGATAAATGTTACCGTTGATGATTACCCCTTTACCATGGAGGAGGGAGATGGAAATATCCTGTTTGCAAAATTGGATCCCCAGGGCAATACACTGTGGGTTACTGCAAAAGGTGGAAGTACTATTTCAATTTATGCCGATTACTGGGCTTGGCCAACAGGGATTCATACAGATGAGGATGGATACAGTACCATTAAAGGATGCTGTAATGATTCAGCGCATTTCGACAATATTATATTAAGCAGCGTATTGGATAAACCACAAAATAGAAAGAGATACAATAAATTTGTGGCTAAGTTTGACCCCAATGGCAATACCATCTGGGCAAGCTCAATCAGTGAAGTTTATCGCTCCTCGGATTATAACCAGTTTGATGTGGATCAGGCGGGCAATGTGTACAGTGGTTTGCGTGTTCTGGACACCATCGTATTCGGCGAAGATTTTACCTATATCAATGCCGGGAGATACGATTTAGTAGTTGCCAGGTATGCCAACGATGGCAGTCTTGACTGGGTGAAGTCAATTGAAGATTCTGATGGCGGCAGCGCATGGTTAAGCACCGTTGCTGCCTACGATGAGGAAACAGCTTTTGTTGGGGGCTGGTTTAATGATTTCCTGGATTTTGGAACATCTTCCTTTTTGGTCAATAACCAAACCGGTTTTATCGGACTACTGGGTAATCCGGTAGGAATTACCGTTTATGAACGGGATGATGAAACATTGCTTTTCGACCTGTTTCCGAATCCTGCCCAACAGGAAGTAAACATTTATGTAAAAGATGAATTATTGAATGGGGCAGAACTATTAATTACAGACATGGCGGGAAGACAAATTGTTTCACAAAGTGTTAAGCCAGGCAATAAAAATATTGTTGTTGATCTATCAACATTCAGCGCGGGAGTATATCTTACCAAGATACAATCGGGTGCAAAAATTGCCGTGAAAAAGTTTGTTGTTGATTAAATTAACGATGCCTTGTGTACCAAACAAAAAATCCGGAAATCAGAATAAATAAAATAAGAAACCCGGCAATGGGGATGAACAAAATATACAAACTGCCAAAAATGATTTTATAATAACGGGCAGTATGAATTTCAAGAGCCAAATTCCACAATGACATTGGTGAATGCTGTAGAACAGAAGCAGGCATTTTGGGGAAAGGTTTCCCGCGGTTTAAATTGTTGGCACCCTTGTCAAAATCAAAGTAAATTTCCTGCTGTTGAAAGTCGGTTGACATGCCGGTAATCAGAAACTCCCCAATGGGCGGGCCTGCCACTTCGGGTCTATGGTAAGCTTCTTTTTTGATGTAATCGAAAATGATTCCTTTTTGGGGTTGCCATTCGAACAGGCCTTCAAAAGATCCAACCAGATAAGTATCTGCGGCCGCCTTTTCAAATACATTTACACCCATTATACTTGCCGGTGGTTGGGTTGGAAACTTTTTCAGCTTTGAATGAAAATTATCGTCAGAATAAAAAACACCGTCAAGCGTCGCCAGTAAAAACCGTTGCTCTTCTTCATCGTAAAGTATGCGGCGGAGTTTATCGAACCAGGGATTGGGACTATCGAGTTCGGTAAACGGGATTTTACTGACTTTTGTGGTCGCAATGGCTATCAACAATGGCGGACGAAGAAACATACCGGTGCTGGTAGTAATAATGAGCAGAACCAAAGTAATCCACCCAATTTTATTGTGCCATCTTAAATTCCAGTTATTGATATTTAGAAGTGTCCTGATTCTTTTTCCCTTTCTTTTAAAGCTGTTTATCCTGTATTTATTGATAAAATAAATCAAGCCTGTGATACTTAAAAAGATGAATATTAGTCCAACTGCATCTACCAAAAGTATCCCGGCCAATCCGTAAATTTCACCGCTGTGAATAACCCATAAAGTTTTGAAGAGGCCTATTTTGTTGTTGTAGTTTTCAGGCTGTGGCAAGGTTTTTACTTTAAAGTTTTTGCCATCAACGGTTTTCAACAGAAACGAACGGCTTAAAACGAAAAGCGTGTCTTGCTTTTCAATCAGATCAACGATGCGTTTTTCGTGGATGGGCAGTTGAATATACTGCCATTCTCCTTCGTCAAAATGATATTTATAAAGTCCAAATAAAGTAGCTGCAAATAGATTCTTATTTTCTGTAATTAGCAGCCGCTCTATTTTTCTGTTGTCGACACCTTTTTGGAATCCGCGGTTAAAATCTGTAAAATGTGAGAAACTACTGTCCGTCAGCCACACACCAATATTTCCATAAATAAGGATGCTGTCGTTATTGATTTTTTCTGTGGATTTGACAGCTGCATTGTTCCAGTTTTTGTAGCTGTATTCTGAAGGTAAAATATTCCGGTTGACGTTGATTGGCGAAAACAGTTCACGGTGATTGAGTACAATTCCCGAAAGTGCAAAAAGCAGGATGAATACCGTTAATACGACTCCTAACCATTTGTGGTATTTCTTGAAAAAATCTATCATAAAAAAGTGTCTGGAGTTCAGAGTACTTGGAGTGTCTAAAGTTTTAAAATGTTTTGACTGAGGCAAAGTACAAGCCGCTTCCATTGATGGATTCCAGCTTTTTGGCTTCAAAGAAAAGGCTTTTTAATTCATTGCAAAAGTTGGCTTTGAAATTTTTGTAGTCGCTTTTTTCCATCATTTCCAAAAAACGCAGAAATAAGGGTGTGCTTCCTGAAAAATCATGAATAACGACATGCTTTTTTGAAACCCTTTTCATTTCGTTTAACATCTTATTTCTTAGGTCTTTTTTGACGCCATGCAAAACATAGGACGCTGTTACAATGTCGAAGGAGTTGTCGGCAAAATCATTTAGGTTTTCCCCGTCACCAAAGGCAAAAGAAATCTCCGGATGTTTCTTTCTGCTTTCCGTCAGCATTTTGGTCGAGAAGTCGATGCCGTAAATATCCACCGCACCTTTCATTCTATAGGCTTCTGCCCAAGCCCCGGTTCCGGTTCCAATATCAAGAACGCGTTTTCCTTTTATGCCAATTTCCTTATCCACGATCCCGATGGCATGGCGGTAATTTTTTATCAGTCCGGCATCAACATTGCCGTAAATTGGAGCGATGAGGTTAAAAATAAACTTTGCTCGCTTGTTGGGGTCTCTTGAAAAGTAATCTGTTATTGGCATATTTTGTGAAATCTTTTTTTTTCATGCGGCGATGCAGCGGCGCAGCGTTTGTTTTGTTAAATGTATTGCTTTAATGCTTTTCTTCTATTGTAATTTTTGTTCTTGCGGCAACGCAAAGGCGCGGCGCTTGGTTTTCTATGAAAACTTTTTGGTTGTTACATTCCGGGAAAGCGTGGAACCTTACGAAGTTTCGACCATTTCCAATAATGACCCCAGGCTTTTTTTATCCAGTGACCAACAATGGGCAAGGGGATGATTTGTTCGGCATTCCATTTACGGGAAGTGAAAATAGCACCGTCTCCACTATCCATCACACAAACAATGTTTAAATGGTTTTGGTAGCCTTTGCGTTTGGGGTTTCCTATGATTTGGTTGTGGATATTGTATACGGCATATTGCGCCATAATTTCGGCAATATGTCCTTGCTTGGCTATCCATTCAGGACCTTCAAGACGAGTTACATCGCCGGCAGCAAATACATTTTTCTGTGGTCCGTTCACACGGCAATAACCATCAACCAATACATTTCCATCCACCGATAGGGGCAGGTCGGAGTTTTGCAAAATGGGATGTCCCGTTCCTGCCGGAATAAATACAATCAGGTCGCTTTCCAGTACACTATCGTCTTCAAAAATAACTTTTCCGTATTCAAAGCGTTTGATTTTAATTCCAATCCGTTCGTTTACTTCATGTCGTTTATAGGCCTTGTCAAGCATTTTCAAGCCTTCGCCTCCCATACGTGCGCCGGGTTCTTTCATGGGTGCAAAGAAGGTAATCTCGAATTTGTCGTAGAGTTTTTTCTGTTTTAAGGTGCTGATGAAATTGAAGAGCAACTCAAATGCCGGGCCACCCCTTACGCCTGTCGGTGATTTGGGATTGCCGCCAAAACCAACGGCTATTTTTCCGTGGCCCCGCTTTAAAAGCTCATCAAACTTATCCCTGATTTTTAAGGATTGTTCAGGTTTTCCACAAATAGAAAA
>QMPA01000093.1 GCA_003650365.1 Bacteroidota bacterium
ACATCTTCAGCCGTCATATTCACCTGCCACCAGCCGTATAAAAAATGATGGTTATAAGGCCAATATGCATAATCATCAGGGTCGCCACCATCGTCAATATACCATTGTCTGGCACGCTCAAAAATATCCCTGACTGTATCGAGCACACTGGGAGGAGGAAGTTCGAATTGCTGGTCAATCCATTCTTCGAAATCCATTTTAGATACTTGTTCAATCAGTTCGGGATTTCCTCCCAAAGTAGCTTGGGTTAGAAATCGTGAAGCTTCTATCAGCTTGCCTTCCAGTCCGTTTCCGTTGATGGTATTTTCGCCAAGGGCAATTTGTTCCCATCCCCAGGCCTGGTAATTGCTACTTGATGTTACCGTAATACCTTCGTGATTTCCGGCACCGAGATAGTCTTCATAAATTTGCCCGTAGCTGGAAGTGTGCAAGAGCGTAAAAATGGGCAGAAGAATCAGGTAAAATAAAGAAGGTGGTTTCATTTTTGCTTATTTTGAGGGAAGAAAAAACTGATTGAGTTAAAAAAACTCGTCAATAAAAGTACACAAAATAATTTATTGCGTAAGCACCTTAATATTAGGATTATAAATCCAGTCTCCAGATTTACAATTTCACATTAACCAGACCCTCTATTCAATTCTATTTTCGTTATCCCTTGCTTAAAGTAAATGAGAATGTAGTTCCCTTTCCCTTTTTGCTTCTTACAGAAATAGTTTGCCGGTGGGCTTCTAGTATGTGTTTAACGATGGCAAGTCCTAATCCTGAACCCCCTTTCTTGCGCGAACGGCCTTCATCGGTACGGTAAAAACGTTCGAATACACGGTAGAGGTTTTCTTCGGGGATACCTATACCGTTGTCGGAAACTTCGATTAGATAATTGTCGTGAAAATCGTAAAAAGAAATCTTGACATTTCCCCGTTTACTATCGCCATATTTGATACCATTGTCGATGAGGTTAATGAGTACCTGCCTGATTCTTTTTTTATCGGCCATTACTTTGAAAGTTCTGGAAACAGGGACTTTTAAGCTGATTTTCGATTTGTATTTGTCAGCTTTCATTTCCATAAAGTCAATCACTTCGCGGCTCAACTGTAACAAATCAAAGGTTTCTTCATTCAGTATGAGTTCGCCGGACTCAAGCTTGGTAATGTCTTCCAAATCTTCTACGATGGCAATCATACGATTGATGCTTTTTACACTTCTTTTTAGAAAATTTTTGTTGATGGTTTCATCATTAATTCCTCCATCCAATAAAGTAAGAATATATCCCTGGATATTGAAAATAGGTGTTTTTAATTCATGGGAAACATTGCCGAGGAATTCCCGGCGATAGGAAGCCATTCTTTTCAACTCTTCAATTTCTTCTTCTTTCTCCTCGCTCCATTGCAGCACAACCTGGTTGACAATTTCCAATATGTCATCTGTCGGTTTTTGAAACCGGGTTTCTGTATCATGCTGCATGTTTTTCCTGCCTATTGTTTTGTATATGATTTTTATTTTTTCGTAGATAAATTTTTCAAGTGAATAATTGATAGCGAAGTAAGCAGAAACAAAAACAACAGGGACAAACACAAGGAAAGGGGATAATTTGAATTCGTAGAAAAGAAGCAATACCACGCTTAAAGCAACAACGGACGCAACCGTAATGAACAGCGCGTTGAATAATGCAATTTTTTGTGGACTGGAATGTTTCATTGAACTTCCAATTTATAGCCCATTCCTTTTACGGTCGTAATGTATTGATTGCCTATTTTTTCACGGATTTTTCGCACATGCACGTCAATGGTACGGTCGCCGACAATTACATCATTTCCCCATACTTTTGCAAAAATCTCATCCCTGCTAAAAACTTTATTCGGTAATGCTGCAAGCAGTTGCAAAAGTTTAAATTCTTTCTTTGCTAAAGCAATTTTCCTTCCGTTTTTTAAAACAACAAAGCTTATCGGGTCAATTTCCAAGCCATTGATTTTAATCACTTTTGAATCATTTGTTTTGGCTGAACGGCGCAACATGGCTGTAATTCTGCTGACAAGAATTTTCGGCTTAACAGGTTTTGAAATATAGTCGTCAGCACCGGCCTCAAAACCGGCAATTTGTGAATAATCTTCCGAACGGGCAGTCAGGAAAATAATTAAAGTATCATCCAGTTTACGAATTTTTCGGATTTCCTGAACTGCAGTAATGCCATCCATTTTGGGCATCATAACATCCATAATAATAAGATGAGGCAATTCCTTTTCTGCTTGTTCAATAGCCTGAATACCATTGTTTGCAGTCGAAACCTGATAACCTTCTTTCGATAAGTTGTAACTTAAAAATTCAAGAATATCTTCTTCGTCATCAACCAGAAGCACCCGGTATTTGTTATTTTTCATGCCAAGCATTAATTAATCATCTGACCAAAGTACTACTATTTGGTTTTAACCGGAATAAGACAAGTTAATTTTAGGTTAATTTTTCATCCTTACTTCAAATAATCAGGGAAAGATTTACAGAAGAAGGCAATTTACTATTTTTGGGATGTTTTTATTGATAACAATGCACAAGTTTAAATCAGCTTATAAAATTCTTTTCCTTGTATTGGCAGGTTATTATACATCGGCTAATGCACAACAATTTCACGGCGGAATAACAGCAGGACTTGTCGGTTCGCAGGTAGCCGGAGATACTTATTCGGGCTACAAAAAAGCAGGTATTTATGCAGGAGGTTATGTTAGTCTCGATATTAGTGAACGTTCAGCTTTTCAAATGGAACTCACCTATTTTCAGAAAGGTACACGTGAAAATCCTACAGAGAAAAATAATTACGATTCGTATATTTTTCGTGCCAATTATATTGAACTACCTTTTTTATACCAGTTTAAAACCGGTTCGGCAAGAAACTTTATTATCGAAGCAGGACCATCAGCCGGTTTCCTTGTCGGTTATTATGAAGAACGGGATGGGCTGGTATTAATTAATGATCCGGATTATAACAAGCCTGCAAGTTTAACACTTCAATTCAACCTGGGTATCCGTTGGCTGATTAGTGAACATTTTGGATTTGACTTTCGAACACATCATTCATTACTGAATATTCGCACCAAAAATGTTACAGGGGATGTATGGCGGATTTGGACATGGGGCCAATTTCATGATGCACTGGTGCTCTCGTTGTTTTATCAGATTCGGTAGCTTTCAGTCGGCAATCAATATTAGTTGTGAAGACTGTAGACAGAAGACTTCTAACTGTTCTTCCTATTAATTATTAGCTTTGCACGAAATAGCTGTTTTTGAAAAAAATCCTCCTTATACGCTTTAGTTCTATTGGTGATATTGTATTGACCACACCGGTTGTCAGGGCTTTGAAAAGCCAGTTAGATTGTGAATTACATATTCTTACAAAGAAGCAATATTCAGGTATTTATCAGAACAATCCGCATGTTGACAGGGTTCATTTTTTTGAGAAAGAACTATTAGAAGTACTACCCGAATTGAAAAAGCAACAATTCGATTTCGTAATTGATTTACAAAAGAACCTGCGCTCGCTAAAAGTGAAACGTGCATTAAATTGCTCATCGGCCTCCTTCCCTAAACTGAAACGACAAAAATGGCTGTTGGTGAATTTTAAAATCAATAAACTGCCCGATGTCCATATTGTTGACCGCTATGTTGACGCTGTCAAATCCCTCGGAGTAGTTAACGACAATAAGGGACTGGATTATTTTATCCCGGAGGATTCGTTTATTAATCCTGCTGAAATTGATTCGCGACTCGGTAAAACTTATATCGCATTTGTAATTGGTGGGCAACATTTTACCAAGATGCTGCCCCCGGAAAAAGCCGCATCAATTATTACAAAACTCGATTTTCCGGTTGTTTTGCTTGGCGGAAAGGAAGATGCTGCAAAGGGGGATGAAATAAAAAAACAAGCCGGGAACAATACAGTTCTGAATGCTGCCGGAGAACTCTCACTCGATCAATCAGCTTCCATTATCCGGCAAGCTGCGGTGGTAATAACAAATGATACCGGATTGATGCATATTGCTGCTACTTTTCAAAAACCCATTGTGAGTTTATGGGGAAATACAGTACCACAGTTTGGGATGTACCCCTATTTGCCAGGTTCCGAAAACCAGTCTTTCATTGCTGAAGTCAGTCATTTAAAATGCCGGCCATGTAGCAAGTTGGGTTTTAAAAAATGTCCCAAAGGTCATTTTAAATGTATGCTTGAGCAGAATGAAGAATTGATTGTACAGAAGACACTTGAATTTTTATAAGCAACCGGAATACTGTAGTCAGAAATATTTCCAACAATATTTAAAAAAAGCCCAAATCATCAGCTTGTACTCTTTTATGGAATTGCTACTTTTGCCGCAATGAGCAGCGACATTGATATACTTCCTTTACAGGATTGGTTGCCAACTGATGGCAAACCCCTGATAATTGCCGGTCCGTGTAGTGCCGAAAATAAAGAACAGCTCTTACAAACGGCCCAGCAGATTGCCAAGATTCCAGATGTAAGCGTTTTTAGGGCTGGTATTTGGAAACCCCGAACACGTCCGGGAGAATTTGAAGGTGTTGGGGAACCGGGTTTAAAATGGCTAAATACTGTAAAAAAAGAAACCGGTTTGCTTACAACAGTGGAAGTTGCGAAACCCCTTCATGTTGAACTGGCATTGAAACACAATGTTGACATCCTGTGGCTGGGTGCCCGGACAGTGGTAAACCCGTTTAATGTCCAGGAAATTGCAGATGCTATACAAGGTAGCGATGTTGCCGTGATGGTCAAAAATCCACTGACTCCTGATGTAAAATTATGGTTGGGCGCTATCGAACGGATTCATGCCGCCGGTATCCGGAAAATTATTGCAATACACCGGGGCTTTCATTATTTTGAAAAATCACCATTTCGCAATGCGCCCATGTGGGAAATTCCCATCGAGTTGAAAAGAATAATTCCTGCAATACCCATCATTTCTGACCCCAGTCATATTTGTGGTAAACGGGATTTGTTGCAACCAGTTTCACAAAAGGCACTCGACCTGGAGATGGATGGATTGATGATTGAAAGTCATTTTGATCCCAAACAGGCGCTTACCGATGCAGCCCAACAAATTACACCAGCTCATTTAGGGCAACTGCTCGATCAGCTTGTTTTTCGTCATAAAAAGGGGGACATCAATTTCCAAAATAAATTAGAAGGTTTGCGAACTGAAATTGATAAACTGGATGGTGAGCTGATTCAAATCCTGGCCAAACGATTGGAAATAATTGATGAAATAGGTGAGTACAAAAAAGAGAATGACATCACTATTTTGCAGATGAAACGCTGGGCGGGAATTATCCGCGATAGGCTTTCGATTGGTACTCATCTAGGATTGGAGGAACGATTTTTGAAAACATTACTAAACGTAATCCACAAAGAGTCGATGCAAAGGCAAGCAGATATTTTTTCAGGGGGAGAGAAGAAATCGGAGGAAAAATAAAAGTCCAAGTCAGCTTGTGCACAAGCCCTCGCCAAGACTGAACCAGGATTTGGGTTTGGACTAAAGACTGTTGACTGCCGATTGCCATCTACATCCACTTTCTTCGTCGAAAATAGGCAAACATACCACCACCAACCACCACCATTATACCAATAATAATCCAGAATGCCAGGTTGTCTTCCTGAAGTGGAAGCAAAACATTCATTCCGTAAAGTCCGGTTAAAAAGGTAAGGGGGAGAATAATGGAGGAGATCAAGGTGAGGATTTTCATGATCTCGTTGGTTTTGTTGGCCTGTAGCGAATCGAAGGTTGTAGAAAGCCCGTTGATTAGCTCACCATAATCTTCGGTCATGTCCCACATTTTATTGTAGTAGTCAAGAATATTACCCCAATAATCTTCCATATTGTCAGCAAAGCCTTGTACTTTTCCCGATTCAAATTTGTTAAATACCCTGAGTTGAGGTTTGAACATGGTATTTAAAAGAATGATATTCTTCCTTGTAACGGACAAGCGCTCAATGATTCTTGGTGGTTTCCCGCTGAACAATTCACGGTTAATTAATTCCAGTTCCAAACCCACTTTACGAAGAAGGAAGAGTGTTTCCATCATTATTTTTTCGAGGATCAAATAAAGGAATGCATCCGAAGTACCAATTTCAAAATCCTCGCCCCGCTTGTCTTGTTCCATGGCTTCATCAAACAACTTGTCTACTATCCAATGGGATTTCCCAACGGTAATAATAAAATCTTCGCCCCAGAAAATTTTTACTTCACGTGTTTTGATGAAGCGGTTTTCGCGGTCGAGTACTGGAAAATGCAGGATTAAAAAATAGTAGTCGTCGTATTCGTCAATTTTTGACCGCTGATTACTTTGCCGGCAGTCTTCAATATCAAGTTCGTGAAAATGGTAGGAATTTTCTAAAAACTCAAAATCTTCCTCGGAAGGGGTCTTAATATTCAGCCACCGTAGTCGTCCTATTTTAATCGTTTCAATCATCGCCCTTCCTCCTGTCTGATTTTTATTTGAATTTTGTAACTTAACAAATCTATTCCGATTAGTTAAGCTTGATTTCTCTTGCCGAAATGCAACCTTCAAAAGTAAAAAATATTTCTAGTGGCTTACAAGTAGGATTGATAAAAATCGAGGGATAACATCTAATAAGATAATTTACTAATTTTACAAGTTCAAAAACGGCAAGCAAAAAGTAAATAAATATAAGAAAAATAAGCATCTTGTCTTAATTATTTAGACTAATAAAACTTTCGGTGGTAGTGCAAAAGTACATGAAGTGCTTATGATTTTAATCTGGATAAGAAAGATTTGCTACCAGTGACAGAAACTTTTTATAAGTAAAACTGTATAAGGGAATTGGGGGAATTTTAGGTTCTGAAAATATTGAATCTATTTAGGCAGAAAAGATGAGAAAGTTGAGGCTAAATATATCTCTTATAATCTTGGCAATATTTCTATTTGCTTCTTCTGCCGTGAGCGGTCAAGAAATGCTGGGTGTTGCTTTCAGCACTTACAATGGCATCAATGCTGCTTCAATTAATCCGGCTCTACTCACAGGCAGCAAGGTTTACATGGATGTAAATATCTTAAGTGGCAATGTTTCTGCTGCTAATAATATGTTCTATTTCACACCTGATAACATTTCGATTAGGAAGGTGCTAAAGCCTGAAACAAACTTTTTCAAAAGCGGACAGTCTCAAAACAACAGGTCTTTTCACTATTATGATAACGCTGATGAAAAGCATTTTTCCACCAATATAAAGTTCGTTGGACCTTCTTTTATGCTACAGGCAGGACGGCATTCATTTGGATTAAGCACAAGTTTTAGGTCCATCCACTCGGGCAACCACATCCCATTTTCCATTCCCATTACGTCATATGAAGGATTGTCCTATCCAGAATATCAGGATGTTGAATTCGATCAGGCTAAGTACAGTATTGTCAGCATGTCCTGGTCAGAACTTGGATTAAGTTATGCCTACGATCTGTATGATTTGTACCGAAACCGGCTTACCATCGGAATTACAGCAAAAGCTTTGTTTGGGTATGAAGGAGGATATTCAATCATGCGACATTCCAATTATACAATATACAATTCCAGATCCGTTGATTTTAAAAATCTCGATGCGGAGTTTGGATATGCATTGCCGGTAAGTTATGAAAATGAATTGGCGACAGATTTTGGACCCCTTGTTAAAGGCTATGGGGTAGGTTTTGATTTTGGAATTGCATTTACCCGATTAAAATCTCATAAAATACTAAAACAGGAAAGCAAACTTTGTGCAAAACCCTATAAAGATTATATTTATAAAATAGGTTTTTCGATACTTGATATCGGGGGCATTACTTTTAGCAAAGATGCAGAGCTGCATAAATTTGAAAATGTGAGTAAAGATTGGGTGGATTTTGATACAATACACTTTAGGGGAATAGATGAGGCAATACAAATATACAGTACAGGTTTTTATGGTGATTCGGATGCCAGTTATTCCGGTGACAAGATTAGAGTAAATCTTCCAGCTACTGTAAGTTTACAATTTGACTATCATTTTCAAAAACATTTTTATATGGCTGCAATGTGGATGCATCCCTTAAAATTTGATGACCGAACACTTTGGAGACCTGCTCAACTGGCTGTAATCCCACGCTATGAAAATGACCTTTTTGGCCTAAGTATGCCGGTTTCTGTTTTCAATTATTCCGATCTACGTGTAGGTTTGGCTCTCCGCTTTATGTTTGTAACTATTGGTACTGATCGGATTGGCTCATTTTTGGGTATTTCCAATTTCGATGGTATGGATATTTATTTCTCCATCCGATTTAGCATTCTGAAAGGAATTTGTGCGAGCAGTTTGCGTGGAGCCTGTTCAAACAGCAGGTTTGGAAGTAATTGGTAGGCCAACTGTTTTCGTTAACAAAATCTGGCAGTTTCTTTATTATTTTTGGATTGTTTCTATTTCGTATCTTTCGGCAACTAAAAATTACCGATGATGGAAATAATTGCACTTATCGAAAACGAAACTTGTCAGCAGCATTCTGATTTAAAAGCAGAGGCCGGATTATCGCTTCTTATTAAATTAGGCAAACAGAATATTTTATTTGATACCGGTAGCTCGGGGGCTTTTGCCGACAATGCCAAAAAGTTAGGAGTAGATCTTTCGACCATCGATTTTGTTGTAATTTCTCATGCACATTTCGATCATACCGGCGGCCTGGAACGTTTTTTTGAAATTAATTCAACAGCCAAAGTTTTTATTAAAGTACAAGCTAAAGAGCGATATTTTTATAAACTCTTTTTTCTGAAAAAGAATATTGGTACAAATCAAGATTTATTTAGGAAATATGCCGACAGATTCATTTTTGTTGAAGATGATTTGCATATAAGTGACAACATTAGCATTGTAACAAAAATCACAAACAAGCACAAATTACCATCCGACAGTAAACATTTGTTCACCAAAAAGAACAAGAAATTAGTTCAGGATAATTTTTCTCATGAACAGATGCTGTTAATTATTGAAAAAGATAGTTTTTACTGCTTTACCGGTTGCTCTCATCACGGGATTTTAAATATGGTTGAATCGGCGCAAGAGCTGGCAAATGGAAATAAAATAAGTGTCATTGGCGGATTTCATATGTACAATCCGCTAACCAAAGGTTTGTCAGAAAAAAAAGAAGATGTTATTAAAATAGCTCAACTGCTGAAAGACAACAAAAACATTGATAAAATTGTAACTGGCCACTGTACAGGCAAAGGAGCCTTTCGATTGCTAAAAAATGTTCTTGGAGAAAAGTTGATAAACCTGAATACCGGAAGCAGAATTGTGATTTGATTATTATTTCTGTTTGAACAAGATAGAAACAGCATACCATTAAACAACTATTTTCTACTTCCAAGCGTCTTAATGGATACAATCGATTATTTAAAAGTACTTTTCTTTAATGAAAGCTTTCCTAACCTTAACAACTTTGATTTGGGGTTTTTCAATAGCCCTTAGCCAGGAATGTCAAACACCTTTCAACTTTAACAATTGATCAAAAGAAGGTTCACCAGATGGGATTTGGGAAGTGGTGGACTCTGCGAATATTATCAACACAAGCTATATTTTTCCCGCCACATTTTTTGTCAGTCAAAAAAAATTAATCAATGTATTAATTAGGGGTACGATGTCAGTCGAATCATCTATCGACAATGATTTTATAGGGATTGTTTTAGGCTATAAAAAACCAACACAACTTGCCGATAACACTCAGTATAATTTTTTTCTATTCGACTGGAAATCAAAAAGGGAATCTTTCAATGGCTACCGTGCAGAAGAAGGTTTCAGGCTTTCTTATTACAATGGATTCATTAATATGCAAGAACAAGACAGGTATTTTTGGGGCGCCGTTGAAAACCCTCCGGCACGTACACTGCTTAACGAGAAATATGGCAATTCGCTTGGCTGGGTTCATCACAAAAAATATGAGTTTACACTGTTGTATACAACCAGTCGTTTGCACATTACAATTGATGATGAAGTGATATTAGAACAAGAAGGTTGTTTCAAAGCCGGAAAATTTGGGTTTTATTGCATGTCGCAAGACCTTACTCGTTTCGAAAATTTTACTTATCAATCTTATATTGATTTTGTTCCATTTCCAGAAACAGTTTGTGTTGGTGAAAAGATTCGTTTTAATTCATTTAATCTCGACTGTTCTGAGTTTCCTGATTTTATTGAATCAATGAACTGGGATTTTGGGGATGGCCAGTCGAGTACAGCAATCAACCCGGAACATACCTACAGCAAAGCCGACGATTGTATAGATACGATTGTTAAAACTGTGGTAATAAAACCCAATCCGATTGTTGGTCTGGGTAATGACACCATTGTTCCTGCCTGTTCTTCCATAATACTAGATGCGGGAAATCCTGGATCAGATTATTCCTGGTCGACCAGTCAGATTTCGCAAACAATTGAATTAAAAGAACTTATTCAAGATACAAGTATTTGGGTTATTGTAAATAAAAATGGCTGCCTGACTGCTGACACTATTTCTGTTAGTATTGAAGAAAACATTGTTAAACAACAACTTTTCTTCCCGAATGCTTTTACACCTAATGGCGATGGCAATAATGATGTATTAAAAGCTGTTGGTCCAACGGATAATGTTTCAATGTATTCTCTGATTATTTTTAACAGATGGGGACAGCAGATTTTTGAAACCGACGACCCCAATGCAAGCTGGGATGGTAGTAATCCCATGCAAGTCGGAGTTTACGTTTACAAAGTTACTTATCGTATTGAAGGAAATTGTATAGAGACGAAAAACTATTCAGGCTCGGGTACTGTTGCGTTGGTAAAGTAAACTCGTTGCCCAGTAATTTGAGCCTTAATATCATAAACAGTATCTTGACAAAATCATGCTTCAAATAAAACATTAGCAGAGACTTCTTTATAAACAAATATCCCTACATTTGTAAACTGTGTACTTTTAAGCATATTAAAACCAAACCCATACAAAATGAAAAAGTTTAATAAAGTGGTCGCCCCTTTGTTAATAACAATGGTGCTTTTTGTTTTCTTTAATAGTTGTGAAATTGATGATGATCCGCCAACACCTGGAACAAATGTAGGTGATACCCTTTGGATTCACGAAAAACCGGTATTAGAAAACACAACCTATATCAGGGATATGCCCATGGCTATAGGAACTGATGGTAGTATCTATTACCTTGCTGATGGAGGAATGGCTACATGGGAAGCGACAAGGGTTTATGCAATCAATAAAGATGATGGCAGTTTAAAATGGAAAACTGATGCATTGGAAATATGGCATCCCAATAGCAATATTATTGTTGCTGATGATGGAATTGTTTACGTATTGTCGGCTCACAGACTATATTCAATTGATCCTAATTCGGGATCATTTAACTGGGAATGGGAAGTACCCGAAACTATTGTTTTTGAAGGAAATAATGTTGGAAGTTATGGAGAAATCGGTGGTCTTGCTTTGGCAAATAATGGTGATTTGATTCTTAAAACAATTGGTTCCGGATCGTATTATAGAGCCATGTACTGTATTAACCCACAGGGAACTACACGTTGGTATAGGGTTATTGGTGCTCTTGGCACGAATATTACGGTTGGAAGCACAGGAATTATTTTTGACTATGAGTACGCTGGTAACCCCAGCATCTATTATTTATATGCTGTAAACCCTGATGACGGAGGGGTTTATTGGAGAACTCAAATGAATTATTCTGGTAACGGCGGCGATAATATTGCAGTAACTGACAATGGA
>QMPA01000094.1 GCA_003650365.1 Bacteroidota bacterium
CCCATTTGGATCAAATATTTCACTGTTTATATAGGCATCTTCAATTAAATTGCTGCCTATTACTATTTCGGTGGTATCCTGAGCTGATACCAGTACATGAATAAAAGCAATAAATAATACGAGATAAAGTTTCTTATTCATTATTGTGGTTTTTGGGTTTCTTCAAAAATACAGAAAAAAAATATTTACGTTATAATATTTTCCAATTTAGAAACCTTATTATCAACTGCACACCCCACTAAGTATTTCCAAATACACTGAATCAATGCGTAATAGAACACAGAGCATGTCCCATCTTGGCAGTCAATTCAATTCTTGAATAACTATTAAAATCTGTCTTTTCCATTTCAATAAATCCATTTACTTTGAATTCTTGATAATATTTGGTTACTGCATCAATCATGTCATTCTTCGCATTAAATTCTAGCGTTATTCCACTATTTGTCTCTCTAATAATACGTGCACTATCACCAGTAGTAGTACCTACACAAAGAATAGGCTTCTTCAAAGCCAGATATTCAAATATTTTTCCTGGAACTATACCTGCAACATTAGGTGTATCATTCAAAGGCAGTAACAAAACTATTGAACTAACTGCGCGTTGCAGTACTTCTTTATGTGGTAAATATGATATATGTTCTACCTGACCCAATAGATTATATAAATTCAAGTCTTCAAATACTTGGTGATCAACACTGCCCAACAAAGTGATTTTCAGATTATCTTTAAATCCTTCTATATTTTCTGCAACTACAGAAATTGCTTCCCAAAGTTTATTAGGATTTCTATCTTTGTTAATTGAACCGATATGACATAGCTCAAATTTAACAGAGTTGATTCTATTCAGTGATTTAAAATCGCTTGGATCATAACCATTAGTAATTACTTCAACTCTTTTTGCTCCAAGAATTCTAAAATCGTTAGCCCAGTTCCAACTAACGATTGTCAGTAGATCTGCATTACGAATCACCTTTTGCTCTTTAAGATGGTGACTTCTATCAGCAAATCGGCTTAACAGTAATTTATCATAAAAATCAATATTTGTCCAAGGATCCCTAAAATCAGCAATCCATGGAGTATTCAGAGATTTCTTTATACCAAGAGCAATTAAATGCATACTGTGGGGAGGGCCAGTTGAAACCATTGCATCAACAGGATTATCTGCTAAATATTTCTTGAGAAATTTAACGGACGGTTTTATCCAGAATTTACGAGCATCTGGGATAAAAATATTGCCTCGAATCCACACTGAAAGAGCTTCTGTTAGCTTGGGTTTTTTACTTTCTGACAGAAAACCAGTATTTATTTTTTCAGATTTCTTTTTACCAATAAACCTTTTATAAAATGAATAAGGTTCCCATATTTTAGTCTTAATAATTTCAATATCTTCAGAAACTTCACTTAACAAAGAAGTATCCGACGAGGGCATTTCAGGATTTTCGGGAGTATAAACAACAGGCTCCCAACCAAACTCTCTTAAGTATTTCACAAACTTCAACCATCGTTGAACTCCACTTCCCCCACTTGGTGGCCAATAGTAGGTTATAATAAGTACTCTTTTCAATTTATAAGGTATTATTTATAATGCCGATTTAAAATGTTTAACGCATAATCACTATTTACAATGTAATAATTTATTAATATTAATAAAATTTGCAATAGAACAATCAAGTTATATATTTTCTCACTTCAAAGCCTATTCCTACAACTAACAATAAAATCAAGAGTAATGAGCTTACAAAAGAAATACGTTCACCAATAACATAAATACGTGATTCAAATTTGAACTCTATCTTATGTTCACCAGCAGGAACAGTCAATGCCCTAAGCACATAATTAGCTCGAAAATATGGGACCTGTTTACCGTCAATATATGCATTCCAACCTTCGTTGTAATATATTTCTGAGAAAACAACCAACTGTTCGGTATGTGCATCAAACTGGTAAACCAGGTGGTTCGGCGCATAAGATGTTAAAGAAATGGAAGCGGCACGATCGCTTTTAAAATCTTTGTTCTCCAGTTGTTTTGAGAAGCGTTCATCAACAATTGCTGTTCGTGTCAAATCATACTTCCCTAAAGCAGCAATTTCCTCATCGGCATTGGCTACAAGTTTGAAATTGTCCACCATCCATGCATTACCAAAGGCTGAAGAATTATACAAGGGCTGTGCATCAGGATTATAGATAATATAGCGCGTATTGAGCATTCCTAAAACCTGTTGTTTTTTGAATACATCAAGTATCTTCTCAAAAGTCATTCCTCCGCTAGAAAAGGTGCTTGAGATCATAGCAATTTCAGGATGGATATAATGCTCAATTAAATCCTGATAACGCTGCAATTTCGCTCCATGGTAACCACCAATTGATTTATGAAAATAGGAACAACTGGCATCATTAAAGGTGCTTTTAGTCAAGTCCAATACCCTGAAATTCGGATCTTTATCTTGCAGAATTTGACGATCGGCTGGCATTGGACTAAAAGGAACATCTACTTGCCGTGCCCTGACAAAATTATCATCGTTCAAATATCGTTTGTTCACCATAGCCATGTCGATGAGTACAAGTACCGCTATTCCAACAATTACCCAAGCCTTTTTTATTTTTCCAAATACAAAAGCAAAAATCAACAATGCAGCACCGACAACAAAAAGGAAACTACGCAATGCATCGGCTCTAAAAATAGCGATACGTACATCTTCCAGATTTGACATAAAAAGTGCCACCTGTCCGGCATCCTTTCCTTGCATCATACTGCGAAACTGTGTTTCTTCGTAATCACTAAAAAAACTGAAAAACATTGTGGGAGCAATATAAAAAACCAAGATCAATCCTGCAGTTAAGCCAAGCGAAATGTAGAACACCTTCATGTTTTTGCGAATCAAATCCGGATTTTTAATGATTCTGTCCAAGGCCAAAAATGCCAATATGGGCATTGTCAATTCTGCAATAACTAAAATCATGGAGACTGCCCGAAATTTATTGTAGCCGGGAAAATAATCAATGAATAAATCAGTCAGTGGCATAAAGTTTTTCCCCCAGGCAAGCATGATTGACAGAATTGTTGCTGCAAGTAATGCCCATCGCAAATTTGTATTCACGATGAACAAACCGAGAATAAACAAAAAGACAACGATCACGCCAACATATACAGGGCCTGATGTACCCGGTTGATCGCCCCAATATGCACTTTGCTGTGAAATGTTCTGACGGTAATTTCGGTCAGCTTTCTCAAGCGCTTTTTGTTTACCTATTTGTCCGGATGCACCACCTTTGGCATTGGGTATCATCAGCGACCATGTCTCAGCAATTCCATAACTCCAGGCTGTAATATAATCCTTATCAAGTCCACCTGATTTATTTTCCACTCCTTTTGTTAATTCTGGTTTACCACGTATGGTGTACTTACCATAATTATAGGTTCCCCACAAGATAGTTGTGCTAGTTGCTATCCCAAATAATGCTGCTATAACTAGTATACCACTTGCCTTGGTGAAATGAGTAAATTGTTTTTTAGTTATGGCCTCAATTAGTTTAAAAATACCGTAAATAATAATAATAATCAATAAATAATAAGTTATCTGAAAGTGGTTGGCTTTTATTTCCAATGCAAGAGTTATTGCTGTAATTAGAGCTCCTTGCCAATACTTACCTCGAAAAGTAAGAATAATACCTGCTAATACAGGAGCCATATAACCAATTGCACGTGCTTTTGAGGAATGTCCCGCACCTATAATTATAAAAAAATATGATGAAAGCGCAAATGCTATTGAAGCAATAAGTGCAACCCATGGGTCAACCTTAAGCACAAGCATTAATACGAAGAAGCCAAGAAAATATAGAATGACATGACTAGCCGGAGAAGGCAGCCATAACGATGCAGCATTGTATAAATAAGTAGTTAGATTTCCAGGATAACTGACCGAAATCTGCCATGCAGGCATACCTCCAAACATCGAATTAGTCCATAAGGCCTCTTCTCCAGTAGCAATGCGGTGGTCTGCAATTTCTTTCTTCATCCCTCTCCACATGTCATTATCGTGCTGCTTGAGTTTTTTACCTTCTAACACCGGTGAAAAATACACCAAAGTAATCGCCAGGAAAACAACAATGGCTACAAGGTAGGGCGTTAATTTTTTTAACAAACTTTTATCCATGCGTTTAAATAATTGTAGTTTCTATTAATTTCAAAAGGTCGTTTTATTGTTTCAGAATAGTGGTTACGAGTTTTAGGTTTCAAATTTCAAATTTAATTTTTTCTAACTTTCATCCTCTACATCTTCCTCAAATTCAACATATTCCCCAAATCCTTCATCCTTTTTTTGTTCTTTTTCCGGAGGAACATTTATTTCTACTTCCCCCTCTTTTTTTCCTTGTCCAAACCCCTGCTGCTGATTGTATGCCTGATTGAATTTCTCCTGTTGTTTTTTCATAAACCTTCCTAACAACCAAGGCATAGCATAGCGCAAGAATAGCCTAAAGCCATAGGCTAGCAGAAAAAAAATAAAAATGAACCAAAGGAAATAATTCATTGAATTGAGCCTATTAAAAATAATCTATTGCGAAAGTATTATTTTTCACCAAATACCGGGATGTACAAACTAAAAAAGGAGGCATGTATCCATACCTCCCCTGCTATTTTATAAAAAGTAAAAAATAGAAAAGCCTACTTGCGTTCGTCAGAAACGGTGAGTCTCTTTCTTCCTTTTGACCTTCTTCTCTTCAGCACTTTACGTCCGTTTACAGTTGACATGCGGTCGCGGAAACCGTGCTTATTCTTTCTTTTTCTTACCGATGGTTGAAATGTTCTTTTTGGCATCGCTTATAATTTTTTTTGGAGTGCAAAAATAGACTTTTTTTTGAATGCAAATAAACTTTTCAAAAAAATCTAATCCAAAAGGTCAAAAAATAACCTTTTGGATTAGTGAATCTATTTCTTTGGAGCGTTTTTTAATGTCTCAACAAGGTAATCCCAGAACAGATTTACTGTATCAATCTTTACCATCTCATCGGGTGAGTGTGGGTTGCGGATAGTAGGCCCGAAAGAAATCATGTCCCAGTTTGTGTAGGTTGCACCGAGTATACCACATTCCAATCCTGCATGAATAACTTTAACAGCCGGAATTTTTCCAAACTTATTGTTATAAACATCCTTCATTTCTTTTAAGATAGTAGAATTTGGATTTGGCTGCCATCCCGGATATTCTCCTGCACTGGCAGCTTTACCATTCGCAGCTTCAAAAGCAGCTCTAACATCAGTAGACAATTTATCACGTTCTGCATCAATAAGACTACGTTGAAGACTGGCAATTTCAATTTTCTTACCATCAGACTTTACAATGGCAAGGTTGGTTGATGTTTCGGTAACACCTTCAAAATCTTTGCTCATTGCAATTACACCATTGGGGCATCCGGCAACAGCGGCAAAAAGATTGGATTGTGTTTTTTCGTCAAAAAGATTTTTTGCTGCATCAGTTGTTTCAACGACAACCATCAAACCAGGGTCAGCATCGGTAAATTCATCTTTTGCAATTTCTTCAAATTCAGTAACAAATTGTTCGAAATCGGATTTATTATCTTCAGGAACAACAGCAGTCACAAATGACTCGCGAGGGATAGCATTTCTTAGGCTTCCACCATTGATTTCAGCAACACGCAATCCATACTTTTCAGCAGCCTTCATCAAAAATACATTCATGATTTTATTGGCATTGCCACGTCCGAGGTTAATATCAAGACCGGAGTGACCACCTTTCAAACCCTTAACGGTAATCTGGTAAGTTACCATTCCTTCAGGAACTGCTTCTGCAGTATATTCCCAAACGCCCGTAGAATCAACACCGCCAGCACAACCAATGTACAATTCGCCTTCGTCTTCCGAGTCCAGGTTTAACAGGATATCACCATCAAGCACACCGGCTTTCAGGTTTTCAGCACCAGTCATTCCGGTTTCTTCGTCCATGGTAATCAGCACTTCAACAGGACCATGAACAAGGTCAGTTGCTTCAAGTACTGCCATTCCAGCAGCAACACCCATTCCGTTGTCGGCACCAAGTGTAGTCCCTTTTGCAGTTACCCAATCGCCATCAATGTATGCATCGATAGGATCTTTTTCAAAATCGTGCTCGGTATCAGAATTTTTCTGGGGAACCATGTCCATATGTCCCTGGAGGATGATGCCTTTACGGTCTTCCATTCCTTCGGTAGCCGGCTTTTTGATAATAACATTACCAATTTCATCGACTATGGTTTCCAGTTTCAGGTCTTCACCAAATTTCTTTAAATATGCCCTTACTTTTTCTTCTTTTTTTGATGGGCGTGGGATTTGTGTCAACTCATAAAAGTTTTTCCAAATCGATTCGGGTTTTAATTTTAAGATGTCTTTTGCCATTATTCTATATTTTAGTTTTATTATTAATCTTGAATATTCGGAAGTTCCAATCCATATCCTTTTTTCTTGTCTTCGAGTTTCAGCAAATAGGCTACAAATACGGCCAAAATACCAAACATTGCAAATATCATCATTGGAATAGTATAATTATAGGAGACTTCTTCTCCAGCTGCTTTTGCTGCCGCAACCCCCGGATTAGTTTTATCAAGCACAATACCAATGAGCAATGGAACACCCATTAATCCCCAGTTTTGTATCCAGAAAATTAAGGAAAAGGCCGTACCCAATTGTTTTTCGGGGATAATTTTAGCGACTGATGGCCACATAGCCGATGGAACAAGTGATAATGCAACACCGAGTAAAAGAACAAGAACAACAGCAACTAGCCAGAAATTAACAAAGGGTAAAGAGAAGATGCCATGAATAACAACAAGCATAAACGATCCAATAATCATCATTGTTGCACCTTTACCCTTTTTATCATAAATACTTCCAAATAAAGGTGTTAGAAAAAGTGTTCCCAGGGGAAGTAAACTCGGAATAAGTCCGGCCAGATCTTGGGTAACCTCATACTTATTTACCATCAAATCGGCAGCATATTTAAGGAAAGGGAAAACGGAGGAATAGAATAAAACACAAAGAAAGGCAATCAGCCAAAATCCTTTGTTTTTCATGATAAGGCCAATATCACTGAATTTAAATTCATCTTCCGAAGCAGCGTTATTGTTTGTTGCCACAGATGCATCCAGTTTTTTATCCATGAAAGTATAAAGAAAGAATGCGATAAAACCAATAACAAGCAGTACCAGCGTAAACGCTATGGGTGCCGAAATAGAATTATTAAAATAAGTTGCAATTGGTACTGGAGCCGCCATTGCAAGTAAAGTACCCATGCGTGCTACTGCCATTTGCATACCCATGGCAAGCGCCATTTCGTGCCCTTTAAACCATTTGACAATAATTTTTGAAACCGTAATACCTGCTATTTCAACACCTACTCCAAAAATGGCAAATCCACCGGCAGCAATTGCTACCTGCATTCTTAAACCAAAAATCATTGCATCGGGGGCAAATGTTGTCGATATTGCATAATACTTAATCCCAGCACCCAACACCATAATTCCGGAAGCCATCAAACCAGTAAACCTTACCCCCATTTTATCAAGGATAATTCCACCGAAAATAAGCAAGAGGAAAAATACATTTAACCAACCATAGGCACTTGTGAAAATGCCATATTCAGTACTCGACCATCCAAATTCAGATTCGAGCATTGGTTTAAGTGGAGACATGATGTCGGTAAGCATATAACCTGCAAACATCGTAATGGAAATAATTCCCAAAGCACTCCACCTGGCTGCCTTTGAGTCTCTTAAAGATTTTTGTATTGCTGCTGTCATTTAATTACTATTTTTTAATGAGGGGCGAAAGTAAAACAATTTATTGAGCTTTAATAAGGAACACCTTATTAATAGAGATGTACTATTTTTTTTGTCTCAAAAAAGGTTTCACCAAAGTATTTGTCCAAAGAATAGATCTTCTTTTTCATTCTTTTTACTGATTGCAATTCGGTTTTTATATCGCCCCCTTTGAGGTATAAAATACCATTTGGGATACTATTAAACGATTTACGGTGAAACTTATATCCCACCCACCGGACAAAATCAGGCAATGAAGTTACAGCCCTACTGATAATAAAATCAAAAGTCCTGTCAACTTGCTCCATGCGTAGCTGTTCGGCTTCCACATTCTCAAGACCCAGACTGCCGGCTATTTCCTGTACCACTTTTATTTTTTTTCCAATGGAATCAACAAGATAAAAAGAGACTTCAGGAAATAAAATCGCCAAAGGAATACCCGGAAACCCTCCACCTGTTCCGGCATCTAGGATCTCTGTATAAGCTTTGAAGCGCACTATTTTGGCAATAGCCAGGCTGTGTAAAACATGATGCAAATAGAAATTGTCCATGTCCTTACGCGAAATCACATTGATTTGCGCATTCAAGTAGTTGTACAACTCGCCCAATTGAATAAATTGTGCTTTTTGTTTATCGGATAAATCAGGAAAGTAATTGAAGATGATTTCTGCGTTCATTTGAAATGTATTGAATCTCTTTTCTATTTAATTACAATAAGTTCGGGCAAAAGTACGGATAAGTTAAAAATCCGGGCTTGTTACAAAAGCAAAAAGATTGTTACGTAAACACCATAACCGCAGCGGCTTACAATTTATTGGAAAAAAGATTGAATTTTTGCTTTTTAAAATAAATATAAAGTATATTTGCAGCCGCTTAAAAGCAGACACGTTCATAAATTTCCGGGCGATTAGCTCAGCTGGTTCAGAGCACCTCGTTTACACCGAGGGGGTCGGGAGTTCGAATCTCTCATCGCCCACAATTCAAAAAAGCCATCCACCTAAGGCGGATGGCTTTTTTTATTTCCCTATTAATCAAGTATCTGACTTTTTTCAAAAACAAAAACTAGTTATAAACAACTAATTTTTTATTTCCATGTTTATAACTAAAAATCGATAAACTATTTGCTTTTAGTTTGTGAGTGTAAAATTGTACAATTACAAAAGCCAAGCAATGGACTCACTTTTAACAAAAGTCAAACACGCAAAGATTACAAGCAGAGAGGTGCTGATCCATTTGCGAAAGAATGGCGAGATAAAAAGGAAATCCTATTTAAAATACTTAAAGATGCAATATCACCTTGCTGGTGATGCCTATTGCGTACTCCAATCTATATCAAATAATTTCGAAAACCCTCTAAAAAATACCAAGAGCCCCAATGGAAAGAAATCGGTCATGCCTATTCATCTGGCAAAAAGTGAAATGTCGACGCTGAGTCATTCATTTGAAGACACCACCTTTTTGACAGAGGCATGGCATTTCTTTCAAAAAAAGATGATGATTAATTTATCGGGGAAATCAGTTACTCATTCTGATTATAAATTGGACAAATCTTCAGCTTTTATATCGGCAAGCAATACAAAATATACCGAAGAATTAGTCTGGAACAACAATGAATCTCCAATATTCACGAATAAAAGCTCGCATAAAACTAAACCCCAAGTTCTAAAAATAAGACCCCCCGCAAGCAGTTTTGGTACACTAAGTCAACACTATAGGGACCCCCTAAAAAGCACACCTCTTTGCATTCAAGTTCTGAAATGGGCGCAAGAAGGAAAACTGAATTTAAACTAAAACCAAAGCTGCTTGTTTTTCAAAAGAATTTTCCCTGCCAGGTATTTTGCCTTTCCATTTCCTTTTCAATGGCATTGTTTATCTGATCATTTCTAATCAATCCCCAACCCGGACCGGAAAGGTATTTAGGAGGCACTTCCCCTGCAAATCTCTCGATGATAAACTCAGGGTTTAATTTTTCGGTAAACCGGATGATGAATTGAACATAATCCTCAAAAGAAAATAAGTCGAAATGACCAGGATCTAAACTAAACTCTTTCGCCATGGCCGTTCCTGTGACAATTTGTAATTGATGAAACTTTATTGTTGTTAATGGCAATTCCGAGATTGTTTTTACCGACTCCATCATCATCTCCCTACTTTCACCAGGTAAACCAAAAATAAAATGCGCGCCTACATTCAAACCATATTCTGCCGACCTTTGAAATGCTTCTACCGACTGTTCAAAGCTGTGCCGGCGATTTATTCTTTCTAATGTTTGATTATAAATACTTTCGACTCCATATTCGACAACTATGTAGAATTCTTTCGACAAAGAACCGAGATATTCCAATTTTTGGTCATCCACACAATCAGGGCGAGTACCAATTACCAATCCAATAACTCCTTCCTGAGAAAGGGCTGTTTCATACATTTTTTTTAACTCATCAAGGGGAGCGTAGGTATTGGAATAAGGCTGAAAGTAAACCAGGTATTTGTTTGCCCTCCGATAGCGAACTTTGTGAAACTCTATTCCCTCTTTAACTTGTTGTTCAATTGATTTTCCGGGACTACAATAAGAAGGGTTGAAAGCATTGTTGTTACAATAAGTACATCCACCTCTAGCAAGCTTACCATCACGATTTGGGCAAGTGAAACCAGCATCTACACTTATCTTTTGAACACGCTGACCAAAAGTATTTTTAAAATATTCGGAATAGCTGTTAAATCGCCGATTGTGTTTCCAGGGTTTGTTCATCTTATTGATACCAGAACTTCCAGGTCTCATTTGGAGCGAGACGCTGGAAGGTCTTTAAGTTAAGAGTCTTTTTAACGGACGTCAAACTTTTCGATTTCCTGATAAAAAACAGCATCAATTTCTTCGGCCAATTCAGTTTGTTTGTGCATTCGTGTCAACTGGCTAAGGCTTTGAAGTATTTGAAGACTCAGCTGAATATCATCCTGATAATAGGTAATAAAACGTTGATTTTCCAAAGTATCATAGTATCTCAGGTCTTCTACATAACGCTCAAGCAGCTGCCTTACTACTTCATTCCCTTTCTCGACAGCACCGGCCCTGTAATAATTATCTGCCCAGGATAGCATACCGTGGTCAAACGGGAATTTATTGTTTGGAAAGAAATAGATTCCTCTATCCATAACCTTAATTGCAGAATCGTATTTGTGAAGATCGGTGAGGGTTCTGGCCAGCAAACTATAATTTTGTTTCATCATGCCCGAAGTCCGCTCACTTTCCCTGTCAACCACAACATCGTCTTCATTAAGCCTCCCCCATCTCACATCATCAGCCATCAAAGTTTCATAAGCGCGATCAGGATCGACACCGCCAAGTCTTTTATTATAATTAATTGCTACTGTGGGCTTAAAGCGATAAACTACACCCTCCAAATGACAATATTTATCCACATTCAAAACTTTGGAAACTGCATTTGGATTGGCAAAATAAATGGGTCTTTCCCAATTATTAGAAGCTATAATATCCAAAAGCATAATGTCGTTACGAACCAATCCGTTTTGCGTAACTTTCCAATCAATTTGTTTCACAATTTTATGTGCATCTTTGGCTTTTACAGTTCCTGAGTTAACAACTGCTGCCGAATCGATTTGAAGCTTTAATTTATTCGCAGGAAGTATATTAACCCATTCGCCACTTTGCAGTTGTGCTTTGGTTCTTTTGTCTTCGTCTGCAATATAATCAACAACATCTTTTAGTTCAATTCTATTTTCGGTCTTGACAAAAACAGGTATGTAATTCATGTCGCCACGCTTATAAACTTCCCTGGGGATTGTAAGTGGCAAAGGTTCAGATTCGTATGCTTTATTAAACATCTGGTCCACATACCAGTCACCTGAC
>QMPA01000095.1 GCA_003650365.1 Bacteroidota bacterium
ATACGATACCCTCTTCCATTTCCTCGGGCGATGCACCGGGATACATCAATTGAATTTGGATAATCCGACTTTCATTAAGTGGAAAAAAGGAAGACCTGAGGCTCATTACCGAAAGTGAGCCAAACAGGATGAATGCCAAAATAAACACATTTACCGCGACCGGATACTTGATAAAATAGGCGATTATTTTTTTCATAGACTTTGCTTTTTAATGCGCCAATAAATTGTAATCATTTTTACTTGATTTTTGAGTGTTGATTTTCCCCCGCACTTTAGTGCGGGGGAAATCCACATTTAACAAAACGGCTTTAGCCGTTAATACTTGTTTTTACGTTGTTAATGGCTAAAGCCATGATGTTTTGTCTTTTTATTTCACCGCCCTAAAGGACGGTGCAAGAATTAATCAGATGTCAAAATTTGTGAATGAATCATCTTCTAGTTTTGATCCATTGGACTTGGAATAACCTTCATGCCCGAAAAAGCACCCGGGATATTTCTTCCCAATATTTTTGTGAGGTTGGGAAGATCTTTTACAATGACTGACTTTTCCAGAAAACGTACTGGGTGAATTTGGGTGCGCACCAATGTGCTGTCGTTAGCTATGCTAAAGATATATTCATTCTCAGTAAGTAAATTCCTTGGGATTTCGTAAACATTTTCGTGTACACCACTTTCGATACGTGCCTTTGGAAACATACCTTCGCGAAGGCCATCTCCTTTGGTTTCAATAAAAATAGAAACGGTTTGTGTATTGATGTCGATGGCTGCATTTATACGTGAAACAATTCCTGTCCATTGTTGGTTGCCATCAGCAGAAATGATAATCGCTTTGTCCTTTACCTTTATAAAGGAAGCATCCGAAGCTTTCACTGATAATTCCAGTTCAAATAAATCCGTATTACTGAATACGCCTATTTTTTGTCCGGTGCGCACCAGGCCTCCGGGATTGATATTCGATTGCGTAACGATGCCTGTAAATGGTGCCCGGATTAAATATTTATCAAGCCGCGCCTCCAGGTTTTTAATGCCATAAAATGTACTGTACACTTTTCTTCCCGTTACGAAAAACTTTTCCTTTTTCGAGTTTGTTTCTGGAATCGGAGGAAGGTTTTTTTCGACAGTAATACTGTTCAGGTAGTTTTCCCACTTTTCTGTTTCTTCAGGAAATTCCATCTTCATATCGGGAAGCAGGGAAGTAATCAGGTTTTGGAATTCACTTCGTTGCGCGTATAAATTGGCGCGGTGTTCGGTGGCATCAATACTGATCATTAATTCCCCTTTCCGGAAATGTGTCCCTGCCCGAAAATCTTTTTGTGTTTTCTGCAATACACCATTTACCTCTGCAAAAATCTCAATCCGGTTCTTGGCAATCAATTGCCCTGAGCCTTCCACAATTAAAGGGAGGTCGGCATTTTTTACCAGCAGATAAGGAGCCACCACTGTTTGTGATTTGGCTTTCCGCTTTGGACTTTTCTTCAATCCTGAAATATAAACATAAGCGAATCCCCCAAGTATCAGGATAAGAATGGCGATAATCCATGTTTTTCTTACTGTCATTTTATTGTCTTTGTATGATTATTCTAAAATTAAGTGCCTAGCTAGCGCGCGAATTTTTCGCGTGCTTTATTTACCAGGCACGCGAAAAATCCGCGCGCCAGATTACTTAATATATTTAGTTGCGCTTACAACCTACTTTCCATTTCAACTACTTTTGTAGTTAATTTTTTCAGAAAGGAAACTAAAGTGTCGATTTCTTTTTCTGAGAAGCCCGATTTCAGTTCGTCTCTTATATGTTTTATGACCGGATAAATGTCTTCCAGCAATTGTGTTCCCTCTTTTGTCAGGAACAGATTATTGATTCTTTTGTCATCACCCGTTTGTACGCGGACTATTTTATGGGATTTTTCTAATTTGCTGACTGAACGGGCAATGGAGGTTTTATCGCGGTCAAGTTTTTGTGCGAGTTCTTTTTGATTAATTCCTTTCTGACGAGAAATAATGAAAAGCAGCACCAACTGTTCGTGTGTGATTTCAAAGCCCTCTTTCTGCATGGTTTTTGTCATGAGATGTGAAAGCCGGTGTGCACTGATTCCAATCCAGCGGCCAAAGAAATCTACTGTAGGTTGTTCCATATAAAAGTTGTATCTGCAACTAAAAAGTGCGCAAAGATATACTTTTTTGGAAGGAGGGGATTTTTATTAAGAAAAATTCACATTTCGTTACCGAGAAGAAAAGCACTATGCTGTCATTCCGAAACCCAGTGTGCCGGCCTGTGTGCTAGAGGTGAGGAATCCCATGAGAGAGAATCTTTTGCCCGGGAGATCCCTCACCGCTTACACACAATTCCACGCAAAGGGTTTCGGGATGACAATCGCGACACTCAATCATACCAACTCGCATACATATTGTAATTATTGGAAATACGAAGAATCTCACCTTCAAGCAGGGCGGTATCAACTTCTTTGATTTTTTTGGCAGGCACGCCGGCATAAACACTTCCTGATTTTACAACAGTATTTTTTGAAACGACGGCTCCGGCAGCAATAACCGAATTTTTCTCCACAACAACACCATCCATTAAAATAGCACCCATCCCGACCAAAACATTGTCATGAATCGTACAACCGTGCACAATAGCATTGTGTGCAATTGAAACATTATCGCCAATATTAACCGCTGCTTTCTGGTAGGTACAATGAATCACCACCCCATCCTGTATGTTTACATTGTTGCCAATACGGATGGAATGCACATCGCCACGAACAACGGCATTAAACCAAACGCTACAATCTTTGCCGATTATTACATCCCCGGTCAGGGTAGCATTATCGGCAATGAAACAATTATCGCCCCATTGGGGCTTTATTCCTTTTACTGATTTGATAAGAGCCATGATTGGTGTTTTAAATGTTTAGTTTGGAAGAATGGAATTGACTACCGACTACCGATTGAAGACTGCCGACTGATAACTAAGTTTTTCATTTTTAAAATACTTTATCTACTACTTCCCTGATGCCGGATAATCTATATTATAGTGCAGTCCAATACTTTCTTTTCTGTTCATTGCCATTTTAATAATAAGATAAGCCACATTAATCAGGTTGCGCAATTCACAAATTTGTTTGGTGATAATTGACCGATGGTACAACTCCTCCGTTTCCCGGTATATAATTTGAAGGCGGTTTTGTGCACGCTTCAAGCGCAAATCTGAACGGACAATCCCCACATAATTACTCATGATGGATTGCACCTCTTTTTTTGACTGTGTAATCAGAATCATTTCCTCATTCAACATCATTCCTTCGGCATCCCAATCTGGTACCGAATCTACAATTTCATTTTCTTTAAAATGAACAATAGCATGTTGGGCTGCACGATGTGAGAATACTGCCGATTCGAGCAATGAGTTGGAGGCAAGCCGGTTGGCGCCATGTAATCCGGTACTGGCTACTTCACCGGAGGCGTAGAGATTCTGAATACTTGTCAGTCCATTTTTATCAGTCTTAATTCCTCCACAGGAGTAATGAGCTGCCGGAACAACAGGAATCATTTCTTTGGTAATATCGAGGCCGATACTCAGGCATTTGGCATAAATGGTTGGGAAATGAGCGAGTATTTCATCATTACTAATCGTGCGTGCATCCAAATAAACAAACTCATCTCCTGAGAGTTTCATTTCGTTGTCGATAGCACGGGCAACTATATCGCGGGGAGCAAGTTCTTTTCGTTCATCGTATTTCTCCATGAATACAACACCTTTTTTTGTCTTCAAAATAGCACCTGCACCACGCATGGCTTCGGTTATTAAAAAAGAAGGTTTTTCACCGGGATTGTAAAGCGATGTTGGGTGAAATTGCACAAACTCAAGGTGAACAACTTGTGCTTTGGCACGAATGGCCATCGCCAAGCCATCACCGGTCGCAAAAACAGGATTGGTGGTTGTTTGGTAAATACTGCCCAATCCTCCGGTTGCTAGCATGGTTGTTCGTGCGAGAATAGTCTTTACAGCACCCGTTTTTTTATTCAAGGCATAAGCACCGTAACAAGAAATATCATGACTTTTTCTTGTAATTGTTTTATCCAAATGGTGCTGCGTGATTAAGTCGATGGAGAAGTAATTTTCCAGCAACTCAATGTTGGAGTGGTTTTGGACCTTTTCACTCAGTGCCCGCTGTATTTCAAAACCTGTATTGTCTTTATGATGCAGAATTCGAAATTCAGAATGGCCACCTTCCTTTGCCAAGGCATATTTCCCCGATTTTTCTTTATCGAATTGTGTTCCCCAATCAATGAGTTCCTGAATACGATCTGTTGATTCTGAAATGGTAATCCTGACAATTTCTTCATCATTCAATTCTGCACCCGCCTTCATTGTATCTGCAATGTGTTTCTCGTAATTATCCGGGGAATACATAACTGCGGCTATTCCTCCCTGGGCATGGCTGGTGGCAGTATCATCGATGGAAGTTTTAGAAAGCAGGCAAACCTTACCGTAATCGGCCACTTTGAGGGCGTAAATCAGCCCGGCCATACCGCTGCCAATTACCAGAAAATCAACTTTGTTTTGCATTTCGAAAATATTGTGGGACAAAGTTAATTCAATTTTTTTGTAAAATGGAACCACACAGAACACGAAGGATTCACAATGGGTACAATATGGTGACCTTTGCGGCCTTAGTGGTAAAGAAAATTATTCCGAATTATTAGGCTCAGAAATACAAACTAATTGAGACTAAATCCCCAATAAAACTTCAACACCATCTTTACCACCAAAAAGCATGGTAGCAGGATTCTCCAGCATTTCTTTTACTTTCACTAAAAAGCCAACCGATTCGCGGCCATCAACAATACGGTGGTCGTAACTCATGGCAATGTACATCATGGGGTGGATTTCCACTTTGCCATTTACTGCAATCGGACGTTGTACAATATTATGCATACCAAGAATGGCACTCTGTGGCGGGTTTAAAATAGGTGTCGACATCATCGAGCCAAATACGCCACCGTTAGTAATCGTAAAAGTACCACCCTGCATTTCTTCGAGGGTGATTTTATTCTCGCGGGCTTTCACGGCCAGTTCCTTTACTTTGTTTTCGATACCGGCGAGGCTGAGCATTTCGGCATTTCGGATAACTGGAACAACTAATCCTTTTGGTGAACTGACGGCAATACTTACATCCACATAATCGAAAGTAATGACTTCATCACCGTTTAATTGGGAATTAATGGATGGAAAATATGGAATGGCTTCAGTAACGGCTTTCGTGAAAAATGACATAAAACCCAGCCCGACACCGTGTTGTTCTTTGAAAATCTCTTTGTATTTTTTCCTGATTTCCATAATGGGTGTCATATTCACTTCGTTGAAAGTAGTGAGCATGGCAGTTTCATTTTTTACCGAAACCAGGCGCTGGGCCAATTTTTTGCGAAGCATGGACATTTTGGCGGGTTTGCTTTCGCGATTTCCTTTCCAGGTTGAATGAGGTGTTGAAGCAGCGGTATCTCCGGGCATTGCGTTTGCGCCCTCTTTCAGAAAGAACTCAACATCTTTTTTGCCAATGCGGTAGTTTTTAAAAAAGCCGACAAGCTCATTTTCTCCAAGCCCTTCCGATTCCATTAATTTACGGGCAAGGGGGGAAATGATAAGATCAATATTGCTTTTTTCCGGCTCGGATTTTGGCTTTGACTCTTCTTTCTTGTCATCAGTCTTTTGTACAGCGACCTTCTCCGTTTTTGGTTCCACTTTCTTTTTGGCAACACCTTTTCCTTCGGTGTCGATACTTGCAAAAACAGAGCCTACTTCAACAGTATCACCTTCTTCAGCCATCAATTTGACAGTCCCATTTTCGGTTGCCGCTACGCTGAGCGTTGCCTTATCGGAATCAATCTCTACAATATCCTGGTCCTTTTCTACGTATTCACCGTCTTCCACCAACCAGCTTGCAATTTGTACTTCATTAATCGATTCGCCCGGACTGGGAACTTTTATTTCAACTATCATAATTTTTTATTCTATGTGAAACTCAAAATATCGAGTTCAAAAAAACATACAAGATACTCTACATTATACTTTATTAACAAATTACAAATCGCAACACTCAAATATCAAAACTTGTCCGTATGGATAAGCCTCAAAATTCAAAAACCCAAACTATTTACTTAGTAGGAATCGAACACCAACAGCTTATCTGGTTTCAGTTTGCTTTTTTGTCATTTTTCAAATTGGGATTTATCCATACGGACAAGTTTTGCGATTTATTTTTTGCTATTTGCTTTTTTTTAACGCAATCTAAGTTAATGGTTTTACCCCCGAATGAAATTTACTATCCATCTGGTCAATATTCAACTCCTTTAATTCTTTCTCGAAAGACTTCCATTTATTACCAATGCAGGCCATTTCACAATCGTCGTAAAGGTAAGGGCAATCGCATTCATAAAATACTTTATCCACAATTTTCTGCTGTCGGATAACATGAAATTTAGGCGAACCTGTTGCAGGACTTCCGCTTGCCGGCCTTGCAATCAATTCAAATTCCACATCCTTCATTTCCTTGTGGATAAATTCCCAGGGACCCATATTTGCCGGTTCTTCCTGTACCCACATATAACGCTCAACCTTTTTGTATTTTTTGATAATGGCTTCGATCTGTTTTTTGGGAAAGGGGAATAATTGTTCGACACGAACCAATGCGGTATTGTTTTTCTTGAGCTTTTCTTTTTCTTCTAAAAGGTCGTAATACACTTTGCCGCTGCAAAAAGCAATGGTTGTGATTTTGGCTGCATCCGTTGCCGAATCATCAATCACCTCTTGAAATCCACCTTTTGTCACCTCTTCAATTTGAGAAATACAACGCGGGTGACGCAACAGGCTTTTGGGTGTGAAAATAATCAGTGGCTTGCGAAAAGGCCGGCGCAATTGCCGACGTAAAATATGGAAGAAGTTGGCCGGTGTGGTACAGTTTGCAATCTGCATATTGTTTTCGGCTGCCAAAATCAGGAAGCGTTCGATGCGTGCGCTGGAATGCTCGGGCCCTTGTCCTTCGTAGCCGTGTGGAAGATAAACAACCAAGTCGTTCATTACATTCCATTTGTCTTCGGCACTGCTGATAAACTGGTCGAAAATAGCCTGTGCCGTATTGGCGAAATCACCAAATTGTGCTTCCCAAATGGTTAAGGTATTAGGCGAAGCCAGCGAATAACCGTATTCAAAACCAAGCACCCCGTATTCGGAAAGTGAGGAATTGTAGATTTCAAAACGAGCCTGCTTTTTATTGATGTGATTCAGCGGAATGTATTTCTCACTTTTGTCTTCGATACTCAGCACCGCATGACGATGTGAGAAAGTGCCTCTTTCAACATCCTGTCCACTCAAACGGACCGGGATTCCTTCGTTAAGCAAACTACCGTAGGCCAACAACTCGGCCATTGCCCAATCGAGTTTTCCCTGTTCCAAAACCAGCTCGCCCCTTTGTTTTTGCAGACGGATGGTTTTTCTGAAGAATTTTTTATCGGAAGGAAGCACCGTAATACTCTTGGTGATATTTAAGATTTCCTTTTTTGGAACAGCTGTCTTTGGTGAGCTTAAAAAATCATCGTCTGTTGCTTTGCGGATGTCCGTCCAGGTTTCTGACAGAAAACTATCGATGGAAGTTTTGTCTGATTTCTTTCTCGCTTTTTCGAGACTGCTTTCCAGTTTGTCATTGAAAGCTTTCTCAGCATTTGCACAATCTTCATCGTCAACAACCGTTTCTGCAATCAATTTTTTCTTGTAAATTTCGTAAGGATCCGGATGTTTCTCGATGACCTTATAAAGAATAGGTTGTGTAAAGCGGGGTTCATCTCCCTCGTTGTGGCCATATTTGCGGTAACATAAAATGTCAATAAAAACATCTTTATTGAATTTATTCCGAAATTCCATCGCCATTTGGATGGCAAATATCACTTCTTCGGCATCATCACCATTCACATGAAAAACCGGGGAAAGCGTGGTTTTCGCCACATCGGTACAATAGGTACTTGAGCGGGCATCGAGGTAATCTGTTGTAAATCCAATCTGATTATTAACAACAAGATGAATGGTTCCCCCGGCACTGTAACCCTTTAAATCCTGCATTTGCAACACTTCATAAACAATGCCCTGTCCGGCAATGGAAGCATCACCATGTATTAAAATAGGTGCAATTTTGTTTTTATCACCCTGGTAAATCTGGTCGATTTTCGCACGGGTAATGCCTTCAACAACTGGATCAACAGCTTCGAGGTGGGAAGGGTTGGGAGCCAATGTAAACTTCACCTGCTTTTTATTACTGGTCATGCGTTCGATGGTGTAGCCCAAATGGTATTTCACATCGCCAAGCAAACCTTCGTCTTCGTATTCAACACCTTCAAACTCTGAAAAAATATCTGCAAATGGTTTTCTCAAAATATTGGCCAGCACATTTAGCCGACCACGATGTGGCATTCCGATAATGAGTTCGTTGATACCCAATTCCGAACCTTTTTCCATGATGGCATCCATGGCCGGAATTAAAGCTTCGGCACCTTCAAGGGAGAAGCGCTTCTGTCCTGGAAATTTCTTTTGTAGGAATTTCTCAAAACCGACAGCCCTTCTAAGTTTCTGAAGGATGTATTTCTTTTCTTCAGCATTGTAATTTGGCCTGTTTCGTGAACTTTCGAATTTATTTTGCAGCCAGTTTGCAATCTCAACATCCCTTATAAAAAGGTACTCAACACCAAATGAACTGCAGTAAGTTTCTTTAAGAAAAGCTTGAATGTCTTTGAGTTTGGCATCTCCGATTCCAATTTCGTTCCCGGCATGAAAAACTTTCTCCAAATCAGTTTTAGATAAACCATAGTTTTCCAAATCGAGTGTGGGTGTATAGTTTCTTCGTGTTCGTACCGGATTTGTTTTGGTGAAAAGATGTCCCCGCCTTCGGTAATCATTAATCATATTAATGACCTTAAACTCATCTGAGGTTTCCAGACCAGGCGATGATTTAGTGGGGTAAGTTTTCAGTGCAAAATCGAAGCCTTCAAAAAACTTTCGCCATCCCTCCTCCACCGATGAAGGATCAGATTTGAATTGATTGTAGAGGGCTTCAATAACAGCCGGGTCGGTATTGTTCAAAAAATCAAAATTGTCCATTTGGCTTTAAAGGGTTTAGCGACAAAAATAGAAAATAATACTATCCAATTTATTATTTAGACTAAATAAAAATAATTGGGTTGCACAAGCAAAACTTAGCTTAATTAGCTGTTAATAAACGTATTATGATGATTGATATTGGAAAAACAGCGTATATAATATTTTGCCGCAGATTCACAGATTAATTCAATTGAAATAATTATGATAATCAGTCTTATAACAATTACTCTAATTTATTATATCTGTCTTCGACAGATATTGTCTGTGGCAAATTGATTTAATACTAATCAAAAGATAAATTAATAATAATCTGTGAATCTGTGGCTTACTGCATCGCTTATTATCGCAACTGTTGAAATCAAAAAGATAAGAAGTTATTTGTACACCTCAAAATAAACAAAAAAAGGGGCAAAAAAAAACCCCGCAAGAAGCGGGGTTTGTAATTTTCCAATAATTGAACTATTCAGGATGAATCGCCTCAACAGGACAAACATCTGCGCAAGCGCCACAATCGGTGCAAAGATCAGCATCAATTACATAAATATCACCTTCAGAAATTGCTTCTACAGGGCATTCGTCAATGCAAGTGCCACAAGCTGTGCAGTCATCATTAATTACGTAAGCCATAACATTATTTTTTTAGAATTTACAATGGCGCAAATATATAGATATTGTTTAAATACAAATCATTCTATTATTATTTTTTAACGAATCTTATTTAGGGGTATTTTCGTTCACTTAATCCATGCATAAAAAGTGACTCGTTAACAGTAATCCGCATCGAAAAAGAGCAATACTTCCCATTTAATATTTAGACTTATTATAATTAAGATATCGAAGTAAGGCAGATGTGAATATTTGAACGCTCATATTGTTAATAATGAATAGTGTAAGCCTGTACAAACAAGGGTTCTGACATGTAAAATATCTGTTAAGAAAATACTTGTTTATTGGGGTTGTTATACAATAATAAATTTAATTTTGTCGCAATATAAAAAGACATTCTGATGACAATTAAACACGACAGAGTCGTTGAATTAGATAACGCGGTTATTCGTTTCGCTGGTGATTCAGGCGACGGCATGCAATTAACCGGAAATTTGTTTTCCGACTCAACAGCTATTGCAGGAAATGATTTTGCAACTTTTCCCGATTACCCGTCTGAAATAAGGGCACCGCAAGGTACAGTTTCCGGTGTTTCCGGATTCCAGATTCACTTTGGCAAAATTGACATTCATACTTCAGGCGACCTGGCTGATGTTTTGGTTGCGATGAATCCTGCTTCGCTGAAAGCAAATATGAGGTGGATAACAGAAGAAGCAATAATTATTGTGGATACCGATGCTTTTATTGAAAAGAACCTTACGAAAGCAGGTTACGATTCTGATCCCTTAAAAGACAGGTCTCTCGCCGGACATCTTGTTGTTCGGGCTCCGATTACGTCCCTAACGCGGGAAGCTGTTAAAGAGTTGCACATCGACAATAAGTCAGCCCAAAAATCAAAAAACATGTTTGCTTTGGGAATGATTTTTTATATGTTTAACCGGGATTGTAAAGGGACTCATGAATTTTTTGAAACCAAATTCAAGAAAAATCCGCTCGTTGTTCAAAGTAATCAGAAGGTATTAACAGCGGGTTATCATTTTGCACATACTATTGAGGCTTTCGCCAATACATTTACCATCAAACCGGCTTCCTTAGAAAAAGGAACTTATCGTAATGTTACGGGTAACCTCGCCACTGCATGGGGGCTATTGGCTGCTGCTGAACGTTCCGGACGAAAACTATTTTTAGGTTCTTATCCCATCACACCGGCTTCCGAAATTTTGCAGGAAATTGCACGTCACAAGCAGTTTTCAGCCATCGCTTTTCAGGCCGAAGACGAAATTGCCGGAATTGTATCAACGATTGGCGCCAGTTTTGCAGGAGCCGTTCCAATCACAAGCACTTCGGGACCGGGCCTTTCACTTAAAAGTGAGGCTTTGGGTTTGGCAGTAATGACTGAATTACCATTGGTTGTTGTGAATGTACAGCGCGGTGGCCCTTCGACAGGTCTTCCTACCAAATCAGAACAATCGGATTTAAACCAGGCATTGTTTGGCCGGAATGGCGAAGCACCATTAATAGTAATGGCAGCACAAAGTTCTTCTGATTGTTTTTATTCAGCCTATCGTGCAGTAAAAATTTCGCTGGAACACATGACGCCGGTTATTTTATTGACCGACGGCTCGCTGGCCAACGGATCTGAGGTTTTCAGAATTCCTAAAGTAGCCGATCTGCCAGATATTACACCTCCTATTGTTAAAGCCAACGATCCTGATTTTAAACCTTATAGGAGAGACCCTGAAAAACTAAACAGACGGTGGGCAATTCCCGGTACAGAAGGTTTGAGGCATCGTATTGGCGGACTGGAGAAAGAGAATGGCAGCGGAAATGTTTCACAC
>QMPA01000096.1 GCA_003650365.1 Bacteroidota bacterium
AATACTACATCTAAGATACTGGTTCTCAGGCTAAATATTTAATCACCGTATTATATGTTATTGACATTCCGTTGTTTATATCTATGTGCTTTTACCCAATCTTAACTCTTGATTCGCATTATATACTATTGGGTTCATTCAACAGGGTTACATCCGTTTTTGTATTGATGTTGCCATTGTTTTGGTAAGCAGCAGTATAGGCCTGTTGCCCTGCTACCTGCCAGCTTATAAGGCGGGTGTGCAATAAATCATCATAGCCAAAAGTTTCAGTTTTGTTGATAGAGTGGTCTTTTCTCCAACTGAGGTTTCCGGTTACCGAGTCAAACTGATACTCTAAATCCTGTACGGTGTGGGTATAAATGTTGGTATTAAAACCGTATGCATTGTAAGCCAAATGGGTGGATAATCCATTGCCTAAATTAAAATCGGTTAGTTGCTGCCGCTCGTTTTTACCGGTTGCCCTCCAGATTATATTGTCCTGTTCGTTTTCTGTAACAATCATCAAATTCCCTGCTTTATAGTAATCGTAGGTAAGCGAAAAACCGGAAGGATAAGTGTAGGTATCTAATTTCCCATTGTGGTTATAGGTGTATTGTTCGGCATAGTTTTGCCCTTCAATCATTTCTGTTTTGCTTAATAAACGGTTCATGTCATCGTATTCGTAGCTGTAGGCAATATTATTTGAAGCAATGACGTTTTTGATTTTCCCGAAGCCCCTTCCCTGCAATTGTGCATCGGGCACATTGTTGTATTCGTAAACAGTTTGTTCGCCTGTACTTGCAAGGGTTTTTAAAATGAGCCTGCCAAAATTGTCGTAGGCCATATTGTATTTATTTTGCCGTGCATCGGTTTGTTCAATTAACTCGCCATATGCATTGTAAATATACTGTGTTTGGCCGGCATTCGGTTCGTCTAAAAGTATCTGATTTCCTGCATCGTCATATTGCATGGTCGTTAGGGCTCCCAGTGCATCAATACTTTTTACTTTTCTGTTACTGTAGTAGGTATAAGTTATTGTTCCCGTAGGGTCGGTAACGCTAACTGTTTTGCCCATTGCATTTACAGTAGTTGCTTTAAGGATGCCTATACCATTATTCGTAAACTCACTTAAGCGGCCTTGGTAAAAATAGCCAAAAGAATTAGCAGGTGTTTTTTTGATACGAAGACGTCCCAGCTCACCGTAAATATATTCAGTAGCGAGGTTTGCACTTCCGGTTGAGAAGTAGGGTTCGTAAGCCTTCAACAGCCGTCCGTCTGTTTGATAGTACTCTTTGTCTGAATAAATGATCTTGTCATATTCAAGTCCGTAAGTTACCTGTCTGAGGTTTCGCTGGTATTTATCGAAGAAATTGTAAACCGGGGCATTACCACTGCTTTCAGAAGAAGTGAAGTAAAGTGCATCGGGAGGTGCTAAACCCTGTTGTTCGTCAGCCCATCCAATATCTACTGTTCCGGTAGTACCATCAGCATACAGACTTTGCTGTAAACGTCCCATCGCATCGTAAGTATTGCTTGTAAGAAGACCAGCAGGATTGGTTGTTGTGTTTACATTACCGGTTTTGGTATCGTAAGTAAAGCTTGAAGTATAATCATTGGCATCAATGGTTTTTGTAGCCTCAGTTAAAAAACGGGCGTCGTAACCGTTGCCTGTATCATATACATAGTTAGTAACACGAGAACTCAATGGTGGATTTGCATTGGGTGCACTGAGCGTCTTCTCAATTACATTGCCATAATCATCATACAGATAAAGTAGCTGTGTTTTTAAAGCTGTGTTGTTGTTTGGCAACATTGTTTTTGTTTTCAGCAAAGGGAAGCCTTGTTCATTCGGTTGATAGTAAAGATAATCGAACTGTTTTACATCCGAACCACTTTGGTAGTTTTTGGTGAATTTCGTTTGCGTCACTCTGTCTAATACCCATCCGGGAACATAGTAAATGTACTGTTTTTCTATGGCTGTCTCAAATTCTTCATTTTCATCACTGGTGACAATTGTTTTTTTCACAGAGTTGCCATATTGGTCTACATCAGTAAGGTTTTGTGTTGTTGTTACTGTCTTGATTAAACTGTGGTTTTTGTCGTTATCCCACCTTGAGGTACTTGAACTGACAGTGACAGGGATAAACGGGAAGTCGTTGCCCGTTACTGTATTCAAAATAGCGATGTGGTTTTTTGTTATAGATAGTTCCTGTCCGGTTCCCAACAATTCTGTTACAACAATTGAATCGGGATAATGAACAAAATACATGTCTTTGTCATCTCTTACTTCGGTATGGATTTTATAGTTTGTAAACGTCTGTACATTCTGCTGATAATCGCTTACGGTAATTTTTTCGAAGCCCATAAACCCTTTTCCCCTCAGCATCATTAATGGTGTTTTGAATGTGTATATCAATTGGTTCAGTTTGTTGTCGTTTTCGCCTACAATATAAGTTTCTCTCACCAGCCATGTTTTAGATTTGTTCAGTCCAAAAGGATAAGTATAGCTGCCGGGACCGGTAAAAGAATAGCGGGAAGGCTGATAGCTGATTTTGCTTTCCATCCCAAAACCATTTGTTGCACCGACTATTACATTTGCAGCGGGCTGGACATTATCGACAAAAGCATTTATTGTATACTCCCATTTGTAGTCCGGTTCAAAATCTGTTGCAGGATCAGGTATCTCCTCACCTTTTGTACAGAAGCTAACTACCAGATCGTTGATACAGTTTCCAGAAAGATCGGCAAATAATATACTGACAATTTCATATTGATAAACAGGCTGGCCAAAATCATCCTGAAGATATGTTTTCTGCACGTTACTTAGTTCGGCAAGACCGTCTGGATTCGTAAAATATGTTGTTGTTGAAATGAATTGTTCATCTTCATGTTCATGACCAGGTTCTGTTTCAATACCCATTTTTACATAAACCTTATCTGCCCTTCCATCATTGTTCTGGTCGCTATTGAAAAGCATACCTCTGCGAGAATCACTGGACGTATAGGTTTTACCATAAACGAAACCTTTACCGAATGAATGGTAGATGACATCTACCTCATTGAGAGAAGTATATTCTTCGTAATATGTAATAGAATACTTCTGGTAGTTTACATCTGTCCTACCATCGCCGTTAAAGTCAGCATAAATGATATTGTTCTTGTCATATGTTTCTGCATCGTCATTCTCAAATTCCAATAATGCTATCTGATCGAAACCGCTTCCATTAAAGCTGTGGACTTCAAGATCAAAATAGACTTCTGCAATTTCGCTTCCACCACCCGTGTATACATTTTCACGTATCTCTAACAATATATCTGTTTTGCCATCACCATTAAAATCGGCCACTGTGGTAATATCCTGTAGGTCATTGTCATCAAGCCAATCAACATCAGTAAATGTAAATACTTGTGAGGTTTCAAAATCGGTTACATCTCCGGTGCCAATGCGTAGTTTGGCCTCGGCTTCTGATTCATTTACAATAAGTAAGTCAGGAATACCATCTCCTGTAAAATCTCCTGCAAAAGGAGTGAGCCAATCACCATTTTCGCTAATCACTAAACTATCTCCCACACTCCAATTCGAACCATTGAATGCGAATTTATAAATCCAGACTTCATCAGTCATACCAACCAATAATTCATCCTTACCATCATTATCAAAATCAACACCGGATAACGATTCTGCCCGACTTCCCATTCCCATTTCTTCAAAGACGGTGATGTCTAATTCACTGTTATTGAAATCCTGTACTTTTATTTTTCTAATCGGATCATAAGGTTCTGAGTCAAATTCCTCTCTGTAATCAACAACTACATCTTTACCACTTCCGTACAAATCCATCCGTCCCAGCTTATGGTTTTTAAACTGTGGTTTAAATCCGGCATCGCCTGTAAATTTGAAATCTGTTGTTTTTTGGTGCCTGCTCGGGTTGTAATAATTCCATTCAAAGGTTGTGGGTTTAAATGATTTTATTGTCTGTCCTCCATCGCCTGAAGCTGAATAGATAATGGAATCTAAACAGTATTCCCCGGCTAAGAGCGTTTCAGTTTTATACATTAAATCATAGGTTGCAACGGTTTTGTCGTCATCAGTAGTCTTAACCGACATCCCAACCAACTTATGTGTATTTTTATTAATGTATGCTTCAGCTTCTTCATTTCCTTCAGGGATATATTCAAAATAAAAAGTTTGGTACATATTAGTATCAAGTAGTGCATAATCAAACTCAATAAAATATGACGATTCCGTTCCGGTTCCATCTTCAAACAATGTATATTCAATTTGTAGTGGATGAAGTTCCCCCAATTCATAATCCTTTGCATAATTATATTCTACATAGTTTCCTTGCTGATCAATAATTTTATTGAGATGCCAAAATAAGGGTTCTGTATTATCATCAGGGTAGGTTTGCCGGCTGTTATTTGTAAGGCCGTACTCCTTTTTCATACCGCCTTTGGTGTGAACGATAAAGTACTCCTTGTTATCGTACCCGCCGGTTGGATGGTAGACAACTTTTGAGATTCCATCTAATTCTGTTCTATAAATTATATTACCACCTTCGGTACCGATTTCAATCAACCGATTCCCATCAAGAGTTAATTGGTCATCGATAAAATCAACATTATCAACTTCACCGTTAAAGTATAAGGTAGGATTTGACCTTCCAATGGCGGAAAAACCTGAAATACCCCATCCCAATCCCATAATAGTTGAGGGCGCATGGTTATTATATGCGAATGATAATTCCGGTGTCATCCCCGCACGTCCGGGTGGTAAGTCAATTGGGATAACATAGGTGGCGGCACCACTGGGGCTTACTCCAAAACTACCGGGTAGAGTACCTACTTCAGCAGTGGTCTGTCCGATTATTTGCTGATTAAATATAATGGTAATCAGAGTACTTAATATTAGGGCTGATATTTTTTTCATGGTTTAAGTATTTAATTGGGTTAATTGTTATTGCTTAATAATTTTCCAGGTTTCTTTCTTCCCTTTTATGATCAGAGTGAGAATATATGTCCCATTTTGTCGCTGACTAATATCGATGCGGGTAAGTTCTCCGACCTCTTGTTCTTCAAAAATGAGCACACCACTTAAACTGTGCAGATACAATTCAGTTGGGCTGTCTTTTCCCTCAATCTTCACTTCAAATTGACCTCTGTTTGGATTGGGACTGATTGTGACCCGGACATCTGAGATCATTTCAACATATTCTTCCGTTTCAGTCAGCTGACTGTCTGATTCTTCACCCGTCAGGTTATTTGTCGCTTGTAAATAAATTACTTCCCGGCTGGTTCTGTTTCCTGCAAGGTCGTAGCCGAAGCTTACAGTTTGTGCTGGCAGAACAGCACAAATCAAAATTATTGGTAGGAATACCAATAGTGTTTGCATACTTTTTTTCATAGCTTAATGGATTTAAAAAGGTTTATAATTTCATGGGATAAAGAGAAAAAGAATAGTTTGGATAGCATGCACAAAAACGCGCATACATTATGCTTGTGACGCATTGTTTATGCATAAAATAATTTGGATTATTACATTTTGATGATTAAATGCGGGAACTGCTAATCCTGAGGAAGACCACTAAGGTGCTATCGAGTTTTATAGCTTAGTACATTAATCTAATAACTGTGATAGTTTTAAGGAAAAGGGAGTTGTTAAATGCCAATAATGGTAGTATGCACATCATTATTAAAACAATAAGCACACACGGGATTTCTAGAAAATTTAAAACTAATTTTACGCTATACTCTCGCGAAAACAGTATCTCTTTTTGTAAAAATACTATCTGCATTTAAGAGAATAAGATCTAACTGGGAAATATTCAGGATCATTAAAATGCTGTTTATTGTTTCTAAACTTAGTTTAATTGCCCCACTTTCATACCTGCTATAAGTTGATTGGGATACATTAAGGCTAATGGCCATATACTCTTGAGAAATGCCTTTGATCTCCCTGGCCAATTTGATTTTTTCAATGTTTTTCATAATTTATTTGTGGTTTTTCTACTGACTTTAAGAAGCTGCTTGCTGTTGTGTCAGTAAAGTTAATCACAAATACATTGTGCAATAACGGCTAAGAAACAGGTGTTTTGATACTACTGAAAATGGTAGTTTTTTAATGATTGGAAAAATGTGGTAGGCTTAATTTAAGGCGTTTATGAATTTATTACGTTGCAAATATTTTCTGGCCTTTTTTGTCAGTTTTTTTGGCTACGAGACCTAATAACTTACCTCACCAACATCACCGTCCCATCAAGGGTTTTGGATTGTCCGGGCTGGCTGATTTCTTCATAAACAATACGATAAATGTAAACCCCATTTGCAGAAGCATTGCCCTTGTAAGTACCATCCCAACCGCAATCAATGTCATCGCATTCGAAGATTTTCTGTCCCCAGCGATTGTAGATAGTGAGTTGATATTCGCTGATGTAATCGTATTTGGGAACTGCCCTGAAGAGATCGTTCAGTCCATCGCCATTGGGTGTGAATGCATTGGGCATATAAAAGGGTACTCCGCCATCTCCCCACAGGACTTGTACAGCATCTGTCGCTTTGCATCCTTCGTAAGAAATGACCTCGACCACATAATGTCCCATGCTGTCGATTTGGATGGCTTCGGTAATTTCTCCCGTATTCCACAGGTAGTATTCAGCACCGTTTCCGGCTTCTAGCAAATAGCCCGGTTCTGCCCAAATGGTATCGTAAGTGGAAAAAGCAATGGCAGGAGATGCGTTTACAATAATCTCAACACTGCTACTTTCAATACAATTAATAGTATCAGAAACAGTAAGCTGGTAATTTCCTCCATGGTTGTATTGTATTCCATTGATCCACAAAAGCATATTGGTACTGGTGTAATTATCTGGGCCTTCCCATAAATATGCAATATTCCCAGTCCCTCCATTAATATTGGGCCAGACAGAGACCGTATCTCCCTCACAATAGCCGGGTGCTGCTCCCATCTGAATCTCAGGACGCGTGTAAATCCGAATGGCACCCAGTTCATAGTTGACGGCAATTTCTTCACCGTTCTGGTTAAAGAACTGTCCTTCTCCCGGTTCTGCTTTCCAATCGATTTGGGAAACCCCTTCGCCAATGGCACTAAAAACCAATTCCACCATTTTGGCATTATCAGGTAAAGTCGTAGGACTTTCCCCTTTCCAGGTGATGTGGACTTCTCCAATTGTTGGCATGATACTCGCCGAGAAGCCATCTTCCAGGTCAGAGTGAACCTGAATGTAACCGTCACATTGGATCACGTTTTGATTGTAAGTGAGTTGGACATGGAAACTGTCTATTTCTGTAAAGTTGTTCAACAGTAGTTCACTAGATGTGACATCACCAATACAGGTATAGCCGTCCCCTGCGATGGCATCAATCACCTGGGAGAGGATTCTATCTATGATGACCGTAAAAATCGTATCACAGCCAAAATCATCTTTTACCATACAAAAGTAAGTTCCGGCACTTAGATTTTCAAATAGCCCGTCATTGGTTTGAAAGCTACTGCCATTATCAATGGAATAGAAAATATCCCCGCTTCCCACAATAGCTTCCAGAAAAATGCTGCCGTCAGTGAGGTAGTCGTTTTCAGGGGTGGTTACCAAATTCGTAATTTCCGGTCCGGGAATATTTTCAATTACTACCGGATTGTTTTCAAAGACGGTTTCGCAATCTCCCTGATCGCCAACCTTGACAAAATAACTACCTGCCGGAAGGTTGGTAAAAACATTGTCGATTTGCCAGTTGTTTCCATTGTCAATGGAAAATAGCAAATCAGTTCCTGCTCCCGAACTAGCTGTAATATTGATTGTACCATTGTTTTGCGAGCAGTAAGAATCCGTAAACTCCACTTCTGTAAGCACAATATCCCCGGCATCGGTAATGGTGTAGGCATCCGATATTGTTTCACAACCATTGTCATCAAAAACATGCAGATAATAATTACCTACAGCCAGGTTTGATATTTCAAGCGTAGTAGCTATCAAATTGTTGTTGCCATCGTACCATGCAAAGGTGAGTGGTTCGGTTCCTTCTATAACAAGTCCTTCAATACTGCCACTGCTGCCTCCGCAAGCAGTTGGGGTGATGAGTAAATTATCTTCATTAAAAACAGCTTTATCAAACCAGCCAACATGGATGCTGTCGAAAATGCTACATCCCGATATATTAGTCACTTTCACCCAATACATCCCCGAATCCGAAACGGTGATGCTGAATACATTCTGACCTATGCTGCCTGTACTCCAGGCGTAAAATCCTGTGTCACTTCCTGCGGTAAGTACTATTTCCTCCCCTTCGCAAATCAGTTGATCCGGCCCCAAGTCAGGATTGGGTGATTCGAGGACGGTAATCACCCTTGAGGTTTCTTCTATCCTTCCGCTGGGGTAGTTGACTGTAACATGCACTTCATATTCCCCACCATCTTCATACTCATGTACCGGCCAGAGTGCAGTTGATATTTCTCCATCCCCGAAACTCCAAAGGATGCTGACTGGATCGGGCAGAAAATTAGGCTGGAAGGCAATGGGGTGACGGGCACATTCACCTTCCCACTCAAAGCGGTAAAGGTGATCTAATAGCATATTGGGGAGGAAATGATTCGTGGTTCGGCCATCCAGGTATACGGCATTGGCCTGGTAATTGCAAGCCGCTCCCCTTTTCCAGGGTTCGTGAATAACACTAAGGTATTCAGTAATTACGCCATGCTTTGGTGTCGTGCAATAAATTTTTCCATCCCTTGCTAGTTGTAAACCGTTGACCGGGCCACGAGCAATAAAAATTTCCGATTCTTTAAACTGAAGCGAATCCTCAATATATTGCATATCATATTGATAAAGCTCCATCAGTTTATCATCACCTTCATCATAATATGTAATATATAGCAATTTTGAATCCGGTGAAAACTCCACTGCCCTGGGTTGATATTGTTCAGTCCAATAATTCGGATTTTTACTTAAAGTGTAGAGTATATCAATGTCACCGCTTGAGGCATTGAAACTGCATATATCTAAAGATTGTTTATAAGCCTGATTTGCCAAACCATGTCGCCGGTACGCAGCGGCCAGGTACTTTTTGTTAGGGGAAACCTTCATGCTTCCCTCATTATTGTTATCATCTCTCCATTGAACAAGGCTCATAACACCCTCGGTTGATAATCCTGTTGAAGTCAATAAAAAAGCCACATACCATTGGTCTGTTTTAAAATTGCGGGTAAGGATCCATATATCCTCTCCATTGGCATGACGGACGGATGTAAGTTTGTTACTTGCCGCCCAGGCCCTGTCCAATGGGATGTTTTTTTCGGAAGTAACGTCACCTAACCCACCGTCCAGGTTCATATCGACAACAGAATAATACATGCCATTATTGTCTGGATAATCCCGACTAACAGTAAATACATAATACAAATGGTCCGATCCGGGCTGTTGTACAATCAAAGCTCCCATTGAAGCATTGGAGCTACCGATAATATTCAGGCCATTTGGCATGATAAGCCCATCCCTGTTCAGTATTCTTTCAGCATTACAACAGAATAAAAAATTGCCGTTGGTATCACACATTACTGACATGGCATTCCCAGAGTTAATGTTTCTTTCGGGTAGATTTACAGGTACTCCTGAATTAAAGTCTAAACCACTATTACCTCCCCAGTACCAGATATTGGCCTGGTTTTGGGCAGATACCAGCTGAAACAGCATAATTGTCAACAATAATGTACAATACTTAAGTTTCATTATCCTTCAAAATTAATCATTAAACGCTTAATATAAATATTTAAAAACAAGCCCCTGGCTTTTTAGATGCCAAGGGCTTGATACAAAACAACTGAATTTAATCAAATACTACCTCAACCTCAACCGTGCTAGTGTAAAAATCATTGCATGTTAGGCCTGACACGTGATTTTTAGCAAAACAACAAAATACCGTAGGAGTAGCTGTATTAACAAAAGCTACCGTAGCAGTCACTGTGAATAATGGTGTATCGTCGTGGGATTCATCACAATAGTCACTAACCTGGCATTGTGCTTCGGTAAAATAGGTATCTAATTCACTCAAAGCCTCATAATTAATTGGGTTTGGGCTAGTAACCTGATTACCGTTTACATCATCAAAAATGTTTAAAATTATTTTAATGACATAGGTACCTTGTGCAGGTAAGTTTGCAGGTTGACAATCTGCATCTTGGGGGTAATACCAGGAAACATTGACATCCCATTGTGCAAAAACACTGGCCGTTCCTATCAGGAGTGCGGCAGTTAAAATGATAATTTTTTTCATTGTTTTAAGTTTTTTTGGTAAATAAATAATTTTACTCTCCCCGGAAAACAGTAGTTCCTGCATTTCTAAAACCCAATGGGCCGGAAAGGGTTTCCCGGCCATAAACCCGGGTACAATTTGCGAGGTTCTACAATTTTACCAGAGAATTATTTATCTTTGCCGGCGACCTCCTTTCTTTGTTTGCGATTTGTGAGTCCTATCATTTTCGTTAATAATTTAAGGGGGTTTTTTTGTGTTTATAACCCATTTGCCTCAAATTTTTTGGCATCATTATACCGAACAGTTCAATCCAGTATAATGAACCTATAAAGATAATACATAAAACACCGCTTGTCAATAGCAAAAAAAAGGAGGATACCGCCTACCATAAATGGTAGGATTATAAAGGGTGAAAAAATGTAATTGGCTTATTATGTGCGGTTAAGCATTTTTGCTGCTTGCAATTGTTTTCAGGCAGTTTGTTGCGGGTTTTTCTGGAAATAGGGTGTTTTCGGAGACAGATGTCTGGGCTTTGGTTCTCATCCTTTACCATATTTCAGCTTCATGGATGCATCTTCCACTTTATTGATAAAGTCCTCCAAATAATCGCGTTTCATTCCCCTGGTTTCAAAAACAATGGGTTTGCCACCATCAGGAATTATTGATACAACATGCCTTTTGGTCGTAAAAAACAGAATGATCAAAATAATACCTACAATGATTGGAATGGTCAATATTCCAATGATCAACAACCAGATATTACTTTGATATGTCAATTCAATAGAGCTTATTTTGTCAAGCATTATCGAAGTAAAATTTGCGAAACATGGAGGTGTTTCATGATAATGCAAACATTATACTAGGCACTGTATTTCTTGATAATCAATTTAATTTTTATCAAAAAATATCAAGATTCAGGTTTTATTTGACAGAAACCAAGTCATCTTCCCAAGCCTTGAAAACCTCATCTTCAGGTTTATTATTATGACTATAACATAAAGGCAGAATGTATTCTTTTCCTCCTTCTCCTGACTTTATTACATGTCCTCCTACATCAGGTTTGCCATTACATCGCATTGCTTCACAAGTGCTTGCTTTTTTTCCTTTTTTCTTTTCCCAGAAATCAAGCCAACTTGAATATTCTACGGGTGAATTTTTGTCGGCTGTTCCTTTTTTGTTTTTAACATCAATAAATCCCATAATTATACTTTTTAAGTTAAAAATATATGCGCTAAACTCAATAATTCTTATGAACGTGTTATAA
>QMPA01000097.1 GCA_003650365.1 Bacteroidota bacterium
CGATATTAATAATATGGCCTTTTCCATTGTTAATCATCAAAGGTAAAATAGCCCTGCTCATGTATAAAAGTCCTTTTATATTGGTGTCGATCATTCGTTCCCAATCGTCAATTAATCCATCCTGCACCGTGTTTAGTCCGGCGGCTAATCCTGCATTGTTTACAAGGATTTCGATATTTTTCCATTTGTCCTTAAGGGAAGAAATAGCCTTTTCGGTTGCCTGCTTGTCCCTGATATCGAAGGCCAAAGTTAGTACTTGAACCTGATATTCTTTCACCAATTCTGTTGCAAGTTTTTGCAGCCTTTCTGCCCTGCGCCCGCTAATGATGAGGTCGTGATTATTTTTTGCAAAATGTATGGCACAAGCTTTTCCAATACCACTAGTAGCTCCTGTTATTAATGTGATTTTATTCATATTGTTGCATTAAAGTTTTCCAGCCCAAAAGTAGTTATTTGGATTGATATTTTTCAAAATGGGCTTGTTTTCGAATATTCCAAAAACAGCAGAGCCACTTCCTGTCATCGAAGCATAAGCAGCCCCAATACTGTACATGTTATTTTTAAGATTGCCGATTTCAGGGTGTAGTTTGAAGATAGGTTTTTCAAAATCATTCAGCAATATATTTTTCCACTGATCAATGGGTTTAGAAATAATTTCTGATAAACGGATTTCTGGCTTTTCTGCCTGGATTATACTGTACGCTTTTTGGGTAGAAACTTGAATTTTAGGTTTGATAATAAGCAAATATTTCCCTTTTAAACTGATGTTCGCAGTTTGCAGAACCTCTCCTTTTCCACTTGCAAATGCTGCTTTATTTTCTATAAAAAAGGGGCAATCACTGCCCAATTGTCCGGCAAGTTTTTTCATTTTGGATTTATTAAGACCAAGCTCAAAATATGTATTTGTTGCTTTTATGAAAAAGGCAACATTTGCAGAGCCACCACCCAGACCCGAGCCAGGTGGAATAGTCTTATGAAGGTGTACTTGCAGAGGGGGAATTTTGTATTTGTTATGTAACAGCACCCAGGTTTTATAAATAAGATTGTTCTCTTTTTCTATATCTATGGGCAATCCCGAAACGTTTAGTTGAAATGTATCTGCAGGTAGAAACTCCAGCACATCTCTTATGGGGACGGGATAAAATAGGGTTTCAATATTGTGAAAACCATCCGGTCTTTTTGATACCACACGAAGACCGAGGTTTATTTTTCCGTTTGGAAAGCAAATCATGGGGTAAAGATAGCAAACTTCAAGGCGGTTATAGGCCATAAAGAAAAACCACCAAGAAGTTTGAAAGTCCGCACTCGTTTTTTCTTATTTTTGATGCTTAAATTTTCAAAGGAAACTTTCACTTATGACCCTGATTAATTCGGTATTAAACTGGCTGATTAAGAAGCGTATTCATCAAATTGAGCTGTTCAGAAAATATCCGCATGATGTGCAGGCTGAGTGGTTTAAAAAATTGGTAGCAACGGCAAAGGATACCGAGTGGGGTCGTAAATATGATTATAAAAGTATTGGCAGTATTGCTGAGTTTGCAGACAGGGTACCAATAAGCAGTTACGAAGACCTGAAACCCACAATCGATCGCTTAAGAGCTGGTGAACAAAATTTGCTTTGGCCCGAAGAGGTGAAGTGGTTTGCCAAGTCGTCGGGTACAACAGCAGGAAAAAGTAAATTTATTCCTGTTACCGAATCAGCCATCGAAGAATGTCATTATAAGGCTGGAAAGGACATGCTTTCTATTTATTTCAGCTTGTATCCTGAGTCAGATTTTTTTGAAGGAAAAAGCCTGGTGATGGGTGGAAGTGGGGTTGTTCAGGAGCTTAGTAATGCCTCTTATTATGAGGGTGATCTCTCGGCAATCCTTATGCAGAACCTACCCTATTGGGCACAGTTTAAGCGCACCCCTTCATTAACTATTGCCTTAATGGATGAGTGGGAAAACAAACTGGAGTTGATGGCCGAGTCAACAATAGATCATGATGTTACAAGTATTTCAGGGGTACCTTCCTGGATGTTGGTCCTGCTCAAGAAAATATTGAAAAAAGCAAACAAAACCGATCTGATGGAAGTGTGGCCAAACCTGGAAGTTTTCTTTCACGGCGGTGTAAACTTCAAACCTTATCGACAACAATACAAACAAATTATTTCTTCCGAAAAAATGGTTTATTTCGATACATACAATGCTTCGGAAGGTTTTTTTGGTATTCAGGATCAGAAGGGAAAACCGGATTTGTTGTTGATGCTTGATTATGGGATTTTTTATGAATTTATCCCGATGAGCGAATTCAATGCCGGGCAGTCGAAAACTGTTCAGCTTCATGAAGTTGAAATAGGGAAGAATTATGCCATTGTAATTAGTACCAATGCAGGGTTGTGGCGATATCTGATTGGTGATACTGTCACTTTCACCAGTACTGATCCTTATCGGATACTGATTACCGGACGGACAAAAAGTTTTATAAATGTGGTTGGTGAAGAAGTGATTATTGACAATGCCGAGAAAGCCATCGAAGTTGCCTGCCTGAAAACAGGGGCAGTTATTCACGAATATACGGCAGCACCATTAATGAAAGATGGAAATATAAACCACCAATGGATTATCGAATTCATACGTTTGCCGGATAATCCTGATTTCTTTTGTGAAGTGCTTGATAACGCTTTGAAATCGGCAAATTCTGATTATGAAGCCAAGCGCTATCACGATCTTGTTTTAACGCATCCGGATGTTATACAAGTGCCAGAAGGTACTTTTTATAGATGGATGAAAATGAATGACAAATTGGGTGGACAGAACAAAGTACCACGCCTTTCGAATGAAAGAAAATATGTGGACGAGATTTTAAGTTTGCTTTAGAAATGATGTTGCCACGAATATGCAGACCGAATAGGTTGATATGGTGGAACAACTACAACTACAAAAATAATTACTTATCATTAAAATACAATAAAACCAAAAAATAATTTAAATTCGTAAAAAAAATAGCCAATGCATTTAGCAATAGCAGGAAATATCGGTTCGGGAAAAACTACACTAACAAGATTAATGGCAAAGCATTTGGGCTGGAAACCCCATTTTGAGGATGTTGATAACAATCCGTATTTGCACAGTTTTTATGAAGACATGCAGCGCTGGTCGTTTAACTTGCAGGTTTACTTCTTGAATTCCCGCTTCCGTCAGGTTGTAGAAATCAGAAAAAGTGGACAGAATATTATCCAGGACAGGACAATTTATGAAGATGCCAACATTTTTGCGCCCAACCTTCATTCGATGAACCTCATGTCGAGCCGTGATTTTGAAAATTACAGTGCTTTATTCGAATTAATGAGTTCGTTTATTGAGCCACCCGATCTGCTCATTTATTTAAGGGCTTCTGTTTCTACGCTGGTTGAACAAATCCAGACCAGGGGAAGGGAATACGAAGAGTCGATACGGCTCGATTATTTAAAATTACTCAATGAAAGATACGAAAACTGGATTTCGTCTTACACATTGGGGAAATTACTCATTATTGATGTTGACAATCTGAACTTTAACAAGCCCGAAGATTTGAGTATTGTTATCGATAAAGTAAACGGAGAAATTCATGGCCTTTTTTAGATATAGACTTAAGACCTTCCAGCGTTCGCAGAATCTGGAAGCGTCTGGAAATACACCTTGGTCTTTAGGAGCAGGAAGAATAACCAATAAACCAAGATTTGTGAGATGATAGGCAAACGAAAATTTGGGAACTGTGGTCAGACGACTATCTTCCGCGACGAAATCGTCGTCCGACCACTTTTAGTCTGGCATTTAGTGGTCGGACGACTTCTTTGTTCCGATGCATTAGTCGTCTGACCACTTTGCTAAATTCACAATCAAATGAAAATCCTCGGAATTATTCCTTCACGTTATGCCTCCACCCGATTTCCGGGAAAGCCATTGGCGATGATTGCCGGAAAAAGTATGATTCAGCGGGTTTATGAGCAGGCGTCCAAATCTCCTTCATTGACCAAGGTGATTGTGGCTACCGATGATTCACGGATTTTTGAAAACGTGCAGTCTTTTAATGGTAATGTGGTGATGACGTCTGAAAATCATTTGAACGGAACTTCACGTTGTTGGGAAGCGCTTGAACAAAATGGTGAAAGTTATGAAGCCATTGTAAATATTCAGGGAGATGAACCTTTTATTGATCCGGAACAAATTGATCAGGTGGCCAAATTATTTAAAAGTAACGATATTGAAATTGGGACGCTGGTAAAAAAAATCCAATCTAAAGAAGAGTTATTTAACCCCAATGTGGTGAAAGCAGTTTTTGACCGGCAGAAAAAAGCAATGTATTTTAGTCGTCAGGCCATTCCGTTCTTGCGTGATAAACAGCCGGGAGAATATATTGCTAATCATGATTTTTACAAGCATATTGGTATTTACGGTTACCGCTTTGATATATTGAAAAAAATAGTAAAATTGAAACCGGCAGTCATGGAGCTGGCAGAAAACCTGGAACAATTAAGATGGCTCGAAAATGGATTTAAAATCAATGTCCAAATCACAAACAAAGAAGCAGTTTCTATTGACACCCCAGAAGATTTATTAAAACTTACCAACAGTGCTTGACAGCAGTAATTTGAATGACTACTTTAGCCTTTTCTGAAAAAGTATTTTTTGAAATGAATATTAGCACAAGAATTAGCGAATTACTTTTTGAATACGAATGTGTTGTTTTACCTGATTTTGGTGGATTTATCACTAATAATAAACCGGCACAACTGAATCGGATTACACACCAATTTGATCCGCCTTCACGTGAAATTCTTTTTAATGTACAATTGACTGCCAACGATGGATTGTTGGCGAAATACATTGCGGAAACAGAATCCATTTCATACATAGCTGCCAAACAACAGCTTACGGATTTTGTGGTCTGGTGCAGAAGTGAACTGGAGGCAGGAAAGCAGGTGGAGTTTGCGCAAATTGGCTCGCTCTTTTTTGATGATGCCAGGAATATTGTTTTTGAACAAGACCCACAAATTAATTACAATTCCGATGCTTTTGGCCTGAGTAGCCTAATGTCCCCGGCAATCAAAAGAGCCACACAAGAGGAGAAAATCAAAGGAATAATTTTGTCAGCTACAAAAGCAAAAAAGCATGACGATAGAAAAGTTGAACGAGATTCAGAATTAAAACAACCCGGTGTAAAGAAGGTTGGCTACCGTTTTCCTTTGGCCATTGCCGGTTTGTTGTTGGCAGTTGTTTTAATTACCTCGCTGTTCTTGCCAAATCAATCTTCAGTAATTTCGCTGTCGGGTTTGTTTCTGCCTTCTTCAACTGAAACTGTGTCAGAAGAAAAAACTGAACAAATCAATTTGAATAAAGAAATTCCCGTTCCTGTTGAGGAAGTAGAAACGGTAGGGCTTGATGCAGAAACGGAAGTTGTTGCCAAAAATGAAATGAGCATTGCAGAAATTATTGATTCGGGAATACCAATTGTTGAAGAAACCATTGATCAATCTGAAGAATTGGTAATTGAAAGTGATCATCCGGCAGAGGGCAAAGCGGTAGTTGTTGAAACAAGTCCGGAAAAACCTGAGCCCACTATCGAAAAAAGTCCACCAAAAATAATTGCAAGTAGCAAACAGTATTACATTATTGCTGGTTCCTTCTCAAAAGAAGAAAACGCACAAAAGCTGATAGCGCAGCTTTCTGAAAAGGGCTATTCAGCAGTAGTTGCCGACACCAATAAAAATGGCATGTACCGAGTAGCCTATGTGGGATTTTCAAGCAAAGCAGATGCAAAGCAGGAATTGCTTGCTATCCGTCAGGGCGAGAATGCAGAAGCCTGGTTGCTCAGGAAATAATCCTTTCCTAAATTCCATAAATTGGGTAAAAAGAAAAAACTTGAACATTTCGCCGAAAACGAGACTTTCGGGAATATGTTTCAATTGCATTATGAGCAATTGATAAAAGGATTTGAGCTAAAAGGAAATTGGTCTCCCGGATTTTTCAAAAACAAAAATGACCTGGTGCTTGAATTGGGTTGTGGAAAAGGAGAGTATACCACCGGTTTGGCCAGTCGTTATCCAAATAAAAACTTTATTGGTGTTGATATTCAAGGTGCCCGTTTGTGGCGAGGACTAAAAACTGTCCAGGAACAAAAGCTTGAAAATGCAGCCTTTATCCGCGTAAGAATTAACCTCATTCCCTTTATTTTTGACAAAGATGAAGTCTCCGAAATCTGGATTACTTTTCCTGATCCGCGCGCACGGAAAAGCGATGCAAAAAAGCGCTTGACTTCTCCCGAGTTTCTTGAGCGTTACAAAAGCTTCCTGAAACCAGGTGGCATCATTCATGTTAAGACCGATAATATTATCTTTTTTGAAAATACTTTGGATGTCATTCAGGAAGGTGGTCATGAATTGTTGTTTTCAACTTACGATGTTTACAATGAAGGATTTGACAATGAAATCACGCAAATCCAAACATTTTACGAGAAGATATGGCTGGCCAATGGGACGAAAATTAAGTATTTGAAGTTTATGCTAAACAAAACAATTTCAAGCTAATTCTATGGCAACAAACACCGGATTCTTTCAAAAAGTGTATAAGGTCGCTCATCAAATACCCTATGGCAGAGTTACTTCTTATGGTGCAATTGCTGAATATTTGGGTAGCAAAGGTTCGGCACGTATGGTAGGCTGGGCAATGAACAGCAGCAAAAACTTTCCTGAAAACTTACCAGCCCATCGTGTTGTTAACCGTAATGGACTGCTTACCGGGAAGCGTCATTTTGGGGGAACAGAAGTGATGAAACAATTACTTGAAAGCGAAGGGCTGATTATTGAGGATGATAGGATCGTGAACTTTAAAGAGAAATTCTGGGAGCCAAAACAGTGAGGCCAATCTCCGGATAGGGATTGAGTTTATGTAAATATTAGTGATATTGCGATTGTAATCGCAAAAAAAACGTTATATTTGCGATTGTAATCAAGAAACATGCCATGATCAGACGAATACTTGAGGAGAAAATAGAAGCTAAACTATTTGAAGGTAAAGCAATTATAGTTCTTGGTGCCAGGCAATGCGGGAAAACAACTTTACTCAAAAAGATTGTCCGGAATAAAATTGATGTATTGTGGCTTAATGCCGATGAAACAGATACAGTCGCATTGTTTGAAAATGCATCTTCATCAAGGTTAAAGGCAATATTTGCCGGAAAGAAAATTGTAGTTATTGATGAGGCACAGCGCATTAATGATATTGGTTTAAAATTAAAATTAATAACAGATGAAATGCCAGAACTTCAACTTGTTGCTACAGGTTCTTCGGCATTTGAGCTTGCTAATAAAGTCAATGAGCCACTAACGGGCCGGAAATGGGAGTATAAGCTCTTCCCGCTTTCGTTTTCAGAAATGGTTAACCATCACGGTCTTTTAGAAGAAAGCCGAATGATGCCACATCGATTAATTTACGGTTACTATCCTGAAGTTGTCAGCAATCCCGGTAAGGAGAAGGAAATACTAAAACAATTGTCTGATAGCTATTTATACAAAGATATTTTGATGTGGGAGCGTATAAAAAAACCAGAAAAGCTAATCAAATTATTGCAAGCTCTGGCCATGCAAATGGGCGCTGAAATTTCATATAATAATCTTGCTTCTTTTTTGGGAATGGACAATCAAACTGTAGAAAAGTATATTCAACTGTTGGAACAGACATTTATCATTTTCAGGCTTCCTGCATTTAGTCGTAATCACAGAAAAGAATTAAAACGCGGTAGAAAGATTTATTTTTATGATAACGGTATCAGGAATGCACTTTTGGCGAATTTTAGTTTACCTGAATTAAGGACTGATATTGGGGCTTTGTGGGAGAACTTTATTATAAGTGACAGAATTAAATACTTACATTATAATAACATTTGGGCAAACTCATATTTTTGGCGGACACAAGATCAACAAGAAATTGATTATGTTGAAGAGAGAGATGGCGTTTTATTTGCCTATGAAATTAAGTGGAATGTAAAGAAGATGCCTGCCCTTTCAAAAAGTTTTGCGAATGCTTACCCCAATCACAAATATACGGTTGTCAACAGAGAAAACTACGAACAATTCTTGCATAAATAAGATCGCACTTTGATGAATTTGGTTTTATACTGAGAACTTTAAAACGCAAGTTCCCCCTGAAACAACCGTTTTGTCCCCCAAACATTATTTACATCGTTATACAAAAAGTAAAGGTAACCATTGTTTACCCTGATTTTGCTTGGGAACAGTTTTTCAATTTTATGGACTTCTTTTACCGATCCATTCCGTAAATTAATTTCAGCGAGTGAAAACTTCGCCCCGATTGTAAAAATAGTGTAAGCCTTGTTTTTTACTCTATCAATAATAATGACCGGTTTCCAGTTTTTTCGGTTTTGGTAATCAATATGAATCGTATCTGCCAAAGCAAGGTCTTCCACATAAATATCAATTCTCGATTTTAAATGATTGAAATAATAGATGCTGTCGTTCAATAGTTTTAAAGTTTGAAAAGCGGGTTTGTAGTAAACCATTTCAGCAAAGCGAAGGATGTCGCTGAAGTGTCTCACAGAACCCGAATTGATAAGAAACATTGTATGGTCATAGGCATCCCGTTTCTTTTCCCATTCATTGGTCGCAATCAATATGGTTTTCTCATGGGTTTGTTTGTTCACGAAATAAAACAAATGTTTCCATGCATCATTCTTTGAGTTGATACCTGGTATATTAGCATGGAGGCTGGCAGAATAATCAAGGTTTTGTGTTTTATCAGTATTTCCTTGAAAAGCAAGATGTGTATTAGTTTCAAACAAACAGTTGCCGAGTAGGTTATATAATTTCTGCACACTGTTGGGATAAATCAGGTATAAAGTTTCTCTTTCGAAGTAAATCTGGTAAGCAGTATCTTTTGTTAATAAATGACAATTGCCCATGCAGTCTTTAAAAATTTGTCCGGGCTTTTTCAGATAGGAAACATCTTTAATGCTAAGTGTGTCGTAGTATTCATCTGTCACTATCAGTTCATGCCTGTTTTTATTGAAGTTGTAGGAAAGGATCAGCAGATTGGTATCCAAAAAATCATAGTCGATGATTTCCTGATGTTTCCCTTTAAAAACTTTATAAGGATCGGAAGTAATTTCTGCTTCATCCAAATCAATTGGCCTGGGACTTAGAAAAACATTTATCGAATCGGCTTGAGATTGGGTTACAATGATTTGTTTTCCAAAATAGGCGATATGTGTAATTACCAGAATGGCAGGCAGATTTCTGACACGAATTTCGAAAATTCCCTGTGCATTAGTTGTGGTCCCAGCGTAAGTATTTTGGATGCGGATGTTAACACCCTCAATTGGGATTTGTGTTGACTGGTCTTTAATAATACCCCTGATGATGAGTGGGTTTTGTGCCGTCAGAAAAATGGGCGTAAAAAAGACCAACAACCAAAGGGTTATTCCTGCTGTGCTAATTATTGATTTAAGCCATCTCATCTATCCCTTTTTTAACAGGCATTCATTGATGCAAATTTAGGCTGCAAGTTAAGCGTTTTTATTATGATTTTTTGAGGATAGCTTTCTGCCTTAAATTATTTCTAAAAGTCTTTTTTAACAAAATCAGTTAACATATCGATTAAAAATAAATGTATCTTTGCCGATTCGAAAATCACACTATTACAATTAAATCTAAATAAAAATAGATACATATGTTCATTACAAATCATGATGTAACCGATGCCCTGAAAGAGGTCATCTTTTTTGCCAAACAAAATAATATTGTCGATTTAAATATGATTGACGATATTGAAATCAAGGGAAACGAGGTGAAAGTAACCGTTATTTTCCCAAAACTTGACGACCCTGCTGTTGGAATTATTTATAATTCGGTGGTAAAAAAACTGAAAGAAAAATTCGGGGATGAAGTCAAAGTGGATGTAAAACCTGTTTCTGAAGCCGACAAAGGTAAAGGTCCTTTGGCCGGTGTAAAAAATATTATCGCTGTTATTTCGGGAAAAGGTGGCGTTGGTAAATCTACCGTAGCTGCGAACCTGGCTGTTTCACTTCATAAATCAGGTCACAAGGTTGGTATTCTCGATGCTGATATTATGGGGCCATCGGTACCGATTATGTTTGGTGTAGAAGGACAAAATCCGGGCGTAATGGAAAGAGAAGGAAAAACGGTAATGGTACCATTGGAGAATTACGGTATTAAAATTCTTTCCCTGGGATTCTTTGTCCAGCCCGACCAGGCACTTATGTGGCGGGGATCGATGATCAACAATGCATTCAACCAGTTAATGTCAGATTCAGAATGGGGAAACCTTGATTTTCTGGTCATTGATATGCCTCCAGGAACCGGCGATATCCAGTTAACCCTTGCACAATCTTACAACATCCGTGGAACAGTTTTGGTTACTACTCCGCAAAAAGTAGCCACTGCCGATGTACGTCGTGCCGCGATGATGTACCGTCAGGATAAATTGACGATTCCATTATTGGGCATTGTGGAGAATATGGCCTATTTTACACCTGAAGACATGCCGGAAAAGAAATATTTTATTTTCGGACAAGGTGCTACTGACGAGCTGGCCAAAGAACTGGACATCCCTATTTTGGGAAGAATTCCGATTGTAGAAAAAATCCGTGAAGCTGGTGACGGAGGCGCACCTGTTTCATTAAATGACGAAACACCTGTTACCAAGTCGTTTATTGATGTTGCAGCCAATGTGCTCAAACAAGTTGAAACGCTTAATGGCTAAGATTAAAAAAAATAGATAATAAATTGAAAAAGCAAATAGCAATAAACAAATAACAAATAATAACCAATGTTTCAAAAAGCAAAACTTTTAATATGGGTGAACTTTTTCACATTTTTTAAACAACAAAAGTTCAATTATTGTAATTGAAAGTTGCTGCCGGTTTGAAATTTGAACATTGTAAATTGGAATTTATTTGTCCCGATAGCTATCGGGATGAAATTTGTGTTTTGATATTTAAAGAAAGTTAATCCTATTTACATTGATTAAAAAATCACGATATGGAATATACTAAAGAAGAACTCGACCAAAAGGTTCAAAATGTACTTGAACAAGTCAGACCTTACCTGCAAGCAGATGGTGGCGATATTAATTTTGTTGAAATTACAGAAGATAATACTGTCAATGTTGAATTAACAGGTGCCTGCGGCACCTGTGCTTTCAGCACGATGACATTAAAAAACGGGGTTGAAGCCACATTGAAAAAAGCCCTTCCGCAGATTAAGGAAGTGGTGGCTATTAATTTGTGATCCCTTCTGGAGCGCGAATTTTTCGCGTGACATTAGTAAATAAGCACGCGAAAAATTCGCGCGCAAGTGAAGGGTCTTAACTTTCAACCCGCCGGGAAATTTTTTCAGCAAATGCATTGAATACAGGAAGATTTGTTGGGAAAAAATACTACCCGTCGGGTTTGCCCAATCTTGATTCTTGCA
>QMPA01000098.1 GCA_003650365.1 Bacteroidota bacterium
AGGCCAAACTTTTCCCACTCATCGAAGCAATTGAGTTACCTCCTGGATATACATTGTGGTGGGATGGTATTTATGAAGATCAGACAGATTCATCAAATGCAATTATGGAAAATATGTTACTGACAATTCTTATTATCCTTATCGTTTTAGTAGTACATTTTGGTAATTTAAAGAAAACTACCATGGTAGTGCTCTTGGTTCCTTTTGTTATGATAGGTGTTACCTTTGTATTTATACCATCAGGGCTGGTTTTCGGCTTCTTTGCTATTCTTGGTCTGTTAGGACTGGTGGGGATGGTTATTAAAAACGGTATTGTATTATTAGATCAGGCAGATGAAGAAGTAACTGCGAATGGGAGGACTAAGTATGCGTCCATAATTGTAGCTGCCAGATCAAGGACAATTCCTGTTGCTATGTCTGCCGGTACAACTATTTTGGGTATGATTCCACTTTTACCTGACCCAATGTTTGGTGGAATGGCAGCCACAATTATGGGAGGTTTATTTGTGTCATTTATTCTTACAATTGTTGTTTTACCGGCCATGTATGCAATCTTCTTTAATTTGAAGAAAGAACCGCTTGAGCCAGCTAAAGCTGCTTAACATGCAGTCTATTATCGAATTAGCATGAAAATCACACACTTAACAATAAACAAAACACATCGAAAATGAAAAAATACTTATTAAATTTATCCCTGGTATTGGTTCTCCCTTTAGGAGTAGCCTTGCTGGATGGTTGTTATCCACAAGACAGCATCTCCACAAGTGAAACCGATATTGTAATGACAGCTTATGATGATTCGGTTGTTTTTACATCACTTAAAACTTATTTTATGTCAGATACTGTTTATCCAGTACGAGATGACACATCAGATCATTCACTTATTGAGAATAATAATTTAATTATTCAGACAATAGCTGAAAATATGGCGGCTTACGGATACGAACGTGTATTTGATGGCGCAGAAGAAACGCCGGATATTAAAATAGCTTCAGCTGCCATTCAAACAACCAACGTTAGTGTTGGCTGGTGGTACCCCTACTACGGCGGTTGGGGCTGGGGCTGGGGTTGGTATAAATCTTCCCGCGAAACTGACTATTATTATGGGGGTTATCCCGGATACTATTATGGAGGTTATTGGGGCATGCCTTATTACAGTACCTATACTACAGGGACCATCCTAATAGAAATGGCCAACCCGCTTGATTACAGGGTAATTGATGGTGATACAGTAGTACCAATTTATTGGGCTGGTGCAATCAATGGTGTATTAACAGGATCTGATGCCTCAAGGATAACAAAAGGAATCAATCAGGCTTTTGAACAGTCTCCTCAAATTAGAACTAACTAGAAACCTTCCAAAAAGAAAGTGATGAAAAAGAATAAAATAGTATTGACCGGAATTTTTGTAATGCTGTTTGGTGTTTCTTCCTTTGCACAGGGGGGTGGAATCTGGAACTTCGACTGGAATATTGGTATTTCAGTGGGAGACCAAAGTGACTTTATCAGTGAACCATCTTTTCGGGGGTTCAACATTGAAGGACGTGGATTTGTAACCGACAACATGACTGTTGGAGGTATGGCTGGATGGCAAACATTCTACCAAAGTTTTGGTCAGGTTACCGAGGAGTTTGGGAATACTGGCGTTATTACCGGCTACAAACGCCGTTATCTTAACGTTGTTCCGCTTATGGCTAACTGGCATTATTATTTTATGCCCGGTGTAGTAATGCCCTATCTTGGCTTTGGCTTGGGGACCTATTATATTGAGTCGCGCAATATGATGGGGATTTATTACACACAGGGAGATGCCTGGCATTTTGGCGTTGCCCCTGAAGTAGGTGTAGCTATTCCGTTTGGTGCTGGTACTGCTGGTGTAAACGTGAACGTTAAATACAATATGGCAGCCAAAACAAAAGACGAGCAGGCTTATGGCTGGTTGGGAGTTGGTATTGGATTCTCTTATATCTTTTAACAGATAGGTGAAAACCCATGTTTGGTGGAATGGCTGTAATTATTATGGGAGGGTTGTTTATCGCAACAATTCTTGCAATTATTGTATTTCCGGCATGTATGCAATCTTTTTTAATTTGATGAAGGGGCCAGTTGATTAAACAAATTCTGACAAAGTTTACAGAATACGTGAACTATCTCAACCCCTTCACCCTCGGAATTCCGGCTACAAAGTCCTTCAAATAAAAAGGCTCGAAATAAGCCACATCTTCAAAATCTTGCTGGCTGAATTTCTGTTCGGAAAGCTTTGCCATAAAAGCTGCGGAAGGATTAAAACCATTTTTGATAATGGCGTTTTTCTGATGGCTTAATACTTCCTTGCATTTGGGTGCGCCATCTCCGGCAAAAATGATTTTGTTCTCTGACAGAAAATCGCTGAAAGAATTTTCATCGACAATGACGGCTTCTGTTTTTTTCAATTCGTTTAATTCTACATCAAAAAAAGCGGCATACACTTCCATACGCCGGGCATCAATCATGGGGCAAAACAAAAAGTCCTTCGAATTCTTTTCGTTCTCAATCATCCCGGCGGCCATGGCTTTTAGTGTACCAATTGAAATCAGTGGTTTGTCTAAAGCAAAACAATAACCCTTGGCCGTTGAAACACCAATACGCAATCCTGTATAGGAACCGGGTCCTTTGCTGACAGCTACCGCATCCAAATCCCGAAACCCAATTCCGACTTCTTTTACAACGGCTTCACAAAAAAGGGTTATTTGCTCGGCATGGGAGTTTTTGGTATTCGATTCTTTGATGGCTACTACTTTGCCATCCACACCCAAAGAGACGGAACAAACTTGAGTGGAGGTTTCTATGTTTAGGATTGTTGCCAATGTTGTTTATTTATTGCAAAAATAAGGATTATCAATCCTCGGCTACTGACTTTCAGATTACAAATCTGAAAGAGTCAAGATGGCCAAAATTACAGAGAGGGTCTTTTCTCCCCCTTGGGGGGAGATGTCCGAAGGACAGAGGGGGTCAATCTTCTTTTTTAAACAAATCTTTCTTGTCCACTTTCTCCACCTCATCTTTGTTCTTCAAAGTTTTTGAAACGGCACGGTAAGGGGCAATAATTACCTCATCGCCTACTTCGAGGCCTTCGGTAATTTGAATGAAAGTATTGTCCTGGATTCCTGTTTTTACTTCTGTAAGGATTGCAATTCCATCGCTATAAACAAAGACATATTCTTTGATTTCTTCGTCTGTTTTCTTCACATCATCATCATCTTTCCCGGCTTTTTCCTCCCGTTTTTCACGGGCAGTTTTCATCCTTCCTGTCGTGTCTGCGCGGGTTGTAACGGCCTGAATAGGAATGGTCAAAATATTGGGGGCAGTTTCAGTTTGAATTTCAACAGTTGCCGACATACCCGGTCTGAATGGAGATGGGATGGCCGCATCGGGTTTAATCAGGTCTTCGTAGGATTCGCGAAGCATCGTTATTTTTACATCGAAATTAGTTACCTGGTCGGCACTCACGCCAAAGGTATTTGCCGAGGTAGCAATCTCTGTTACCAATCCCTTGAATTTTTTGTCTAAGTATGCATCCACTTCAATAATTGCGGTGTCTAGAAGTGTTACCCTGACAATATCATTTTCATTGACTTCAACATTCACCTCCAAAACATCAAGGTTGGCAATGCGCATAATCTCCGTTCCGGCCGAGAATTGGGAAGCTCCGGTAACCCGTTCACCAACTTCCACATTTAGTTTGGAAACCGTGCCGTCGTTTGGTGCGAAAATGCTCGTCCTGTTCAGGTTTTCTTTGGCTTCTTTAACGGATGCCCTGGCACTACTTACCTGGAACTGGCTGGCTTTGTAACTTTCTTTGGCGGCTTCTACATCAGCTTCTGCGACTTCAAATGCCGATTGTGCCGATTCGTATTCTGAATCAGAAATTACCTTCTTTTCCCAAAGGGTTTTACTTCTTGCAAAGTCCTGTTTCGATTTGCTGAATTGTGATTTGCTTTGTGCCAGCCTGGCCTTCGAATTAGCCTGATTGGCCTGGGCTGTTTTATAGGATGCTTCTACCCTTTCATAATTTGAAATATAAATTTCGGGATCGATTTTTGCCAGTTGAACACCTTTTTCAACGAACTCCCCTTCTTTTACAAAAAGCTCAACAACCTCTCCTGAAATATAAGGACTTATCGAAATATCTTTTGCCGGTTGTATTTTGCCATTGGCCGAAACAGTCTCGACAATCATACGCGATTCAACCTGCTCGGTTGAAACTTTGGTGCTTTTGGAATTTTTACCTTTATTGATAGCCAGTCCTATAATTACAATCAATACAACTGCTGCACCAATAATCAGCCACAATTTTTTCTTATTCGGTTTTGCCATTTTAACAGAGATTAATAGTCAATTTAACAGACAATAAAAATAAACTTAAAAACAATAGGGTTGAGGTAGTTGCTGAGAAAACTACTTAATCCTGTTTTCATTTTCTTTTGTATTCATTTTGAGATTCATGTTCAATTTGTTAAAACTACAAATCCCAATTTTCAAATATCAAATAAATCCCAAAACTCAACACTAAAATTCCAAATAAATATTTGAACTTTTGAATTTTTAGAATTGATATTTATTTGTGATTTGCTCTTTTGCTATTTGGAATTTCTGACGATAACAATTGGTATAGTTTGAATCAATTATAGTACTCAGTTTCTATTCCTGAACACTTGCAATATCTGTCAGCGTAAGACTTTTCCCCAAATAAAAATCAAGGATTTTGGTCTTAAAAATATAATCATATTTGGAAGATGCGAGATCCGCTTCGGCGGTTGAAAGTTGCAGTTTGGCCACATTATAATCTGTTGAGTTGGTCATGCCAACATTGAATTTCTCTTCCATATAAGTAAAAGCTTCACCAAATGCTTCCACTGATTTAGCCCGGGCAATGTAGGTTTGATAAGCAGCAAGAGCATCAGCGTAAGATGTCTCAATATTTTTTCTCAGGATATTTTTTTCGATCTTAAGGTTTAGGTTGGCATTCTCCTCATATATTTTTGATTTTCTGACATTTGTAGTCGCCTGATAACCATTAAAGATAGGAATAGACAAGCCAAAAACAAGACCTCCGTTCCGGTTGTCATCCATTTGCTGACCGAAAGGTTTGGTATCACCAAAAATCGGAAACGGGTCATTGCTGAGGATTTCCAAAATCTGATTCGAATAAAGAGATGAGTATGATCCTGAAGCAAAAATCCGTGGGCTGTGCTGGCCTTTTGCAAGTGCCACTGTTCTTTCAGCACTTTTGACACGGTATTCAGCACTTTTAATTTCGGGCATAAATGTGACCGATTGATTGTAAATCATTTCAGGTGGCAACAAAGTCGGGGTAGCAGTAATCTCAATGTTTGGTTTTTCAATATCAAAATCAATACCAGCTTCCAGATCAAGCATTTGCATTAAATCCAGATAGGCCAGCATCAGTTTATTTTTACCACTTATCAGATTGGCTTCTTCTCCGGCAGCCTGCGCCTGGATATCATACAAAGCACCACGGGCCATTGCACCGGCATCAACTTGTTTCTCTGTTCTGTCCATCTGTTCTTTAGAAATATCGACCTGTCGTTGTGCATTGTTTACCAACTCTAAATTGAAAAGAATCAATAAATAACCCGCAGCAATATTCAACGAAATATCATTTCTAAGCTTGTCGGAATCGTATTTCTGAGCAAGGTATTCAAACTCTTTCTGACGAACATTATTTAATTGTTGAAGTCCGTTAAACAGTGTAACATCAGAACTAATGCCAAAATAACTCTGTGATGTTTGCTGATTGGCATAAATATTTGTTTGTGGATCGGGTGCACGTCCCCAGCCATAACTCTGTGAAACATTGGCATTCAAAGAAGGGACAATATTGAGCTTGCTTTGTAAAACATCGTGATCGGCAGACTCAACACCCAAAAAACTTTGCTTCAGTTGCAGATTGTTTTCGTAAGCGTACTCAATACATTCTTCCATCGACCACAACTCTTGTGCTACAACACCTACGCTAAATATTGTTAAAAACAGCAGTAATAGTAAAAGTCCGGAATTCTTTTTCATGGTATTTGCTTTTTGGTAGATAACGCTTTCTTTTATCCAAGATTGTGCCACAAATATAAAACTTTGTAAATCAGCTTTCCTATTAATTTTTGTTAAAAGTAGAACAGACAAAATGTCCAGTTCATAACAGGGATTGTTCGTTATTGGACAGGTGGTTTGGACACTGATTTTTTATCCGCGTTTTTCTGCGTTAATCTGCGTCTGCTTTTTTGACGCTGATAAATGATGATTTGTTATGATCTCATGGAAAAAAACATCTAATTTTAGCATCTAAATTATTTCACATGAAAAGAACACTTTTTTTGATCGCAATACTATCGATATTTCAATTACTCAATGCGCAGGAAAACGGAATTGGCGACACCATCCACGCCATTCATTATAATATTCATCTAACAGAAGTAAACACTAGTGCCAAAACAATTTCTGCTTTTACAGAAGTTAAGTTAACACCTTTAGTAAATAACCTGGATCATATTTCTTTGGAACTTAAAAGCCTGCTTGTTGATTCTGTTTTTGTTGATGATGTTGCAGTAATATTCACCCACCAGAATGAAATTTTAAGAATTCAACTTGCCTCTACAATCTCAGAAAACGACACCATTACTGTAAAAGCATTTTACCACGGACAACCTTTTCATGAGGGTTGGGGCGGATTTCATTTCAATGGAAATTATTCCTTCAACCTTGGCGTGGGATTTCAGTCCATTCCACATAACCTCGGTAAAACCTGGTTTCCCTGCATTGACGATTTTACAGACCGGGCAAACTACGACCTCTTTGTTACAGTTGGCGATACTTTAAAAGCCATTGGCGGGGGTATGCTGGTGGAAATTACCGATAACGGAAACAGTACCAAAACATGGCATTGGCGACTTTCGCATGATATTCCCACTTACCTGCAATCGGTAATGACTGGGAATTACATTCTTTACCAAGATGAATTTTACGGAATGGCAGATACTGTTCCAATCACTATATATACAATTCCTTCCGACACGGGAAATGTAGCAGGCTCTTTTGTGAATCTCAAAGACATCCTTCAATTTTTTGAAACCCATTTTGGCCCCTACCCTTTTGGACGTGTTGGATACACCGGAACGGCTATCGGGGCGATGGAACATGCTGCAAATATTTCTTATCCTAACTCGGCCATTAATGGCGGCACCAACCGTGAGTCGCTTTACACCCACGAGCTTTCGCATATGTGGTTTGGCGATAAAGTAACCTGTTCAACTGCCGAAGATATGTGGCTGAACGAAGGCTGGGCAACCTTTTGCGAACTTTACTATCTGGAAGAATTATACAGCCACGAAGATTTTATTACCGCCATGCGGGAAAGGCATAAAAAAGTACTGAAAGAAACCCACTTTATTGATGATGGGTACTGGGCCGTGAGCAATATTCCGCAAATTGTTACATACGGAAGCACTGCTTATGACAAAGGTTCAACGGTTGCGAATACCCTTCGGGGATATTTGGGAGACTCTATTTTCTTTGATGCCATGACAACTTATATTAATCATTTTGCGTGGCAATCTATTTCATCTGCACAAATGCGCGATTTTCTGACAGATTACACTGGCATTGACATGACGGGCTTTTTTGATGCCTGGGTATTTACAGAGGGAACACCCCATTTTTCTATTGATTCAACCCATGTTACCGAAGGTGATGCCAGCTATAAAATTGATATTTGGCTGAAACAGAAATACAAAGGCGCCGATTTTCTAGCCGACGATAATGTGCTGCCTGTTTTTTTTGTTGATGAACAATTCAACATTTATAGCGATACAATTCATTTCTCAGGGATGACAGGACATTCGGTGAAATACATCGACATGGAAACACTTTCTTCAGCTCCCAAAGCTGTTCTTCTGGATTTATATGAAACAATAAACGATGCGACCATCGACAATTTCAAGTTATTTACAGAAGCCGAAGAATATATTTTTCCCGAAACCTACTTCAAAATTATTATCGACCAATTGAATGATGTGGCATTCATTCGTTCGACCAACAGTTGGATAGCACCCGACAGTCTGAAATCAGCAGTTGAGGGCCTGCGACTTTCCGATTATCGACATTGGAAAGTGGAAGGAATTTTCCCTGAAAATATGCAGGCCAGGGGTAGATTCTACTACGACAACAATGCACAATTAGATGGCGGACTAATTACATCCAATGTTGATTCTGTGCGCATTTTATACCGCAGCAGTCCCGCAGAAGAGTGGCATGATGTCCCACAAACCCATGTCGGAATCTGGTCGGTAGGCCATATTTTTGTTGATGATTTGCAGCCCGGGGAATACACCCTTGCCGTTTGGGACAAGCATATTGTGGGGAAAACGGAAACCATTTCTAATCAGAAAGTAAAAATTTATCCCAATCCTTCCAAAGGAAAATTACAATTTGAATTTGCAGAAAAAGGTGATTATAGTCTCAGTTTTTACCAAACAAGTGGTGCATTAATCGACTCAATAAACATGAGTGGAAAAAGGAAAACATGGCGACTTCCTAAAAACTTCGACTCATCAGAAATTGTATTGGTTCAGGTTTTCCAGGGCTACGAATTGATTGCAACTGAAAAGATTGTTTTTCTACCATAATTTGCGTTTGCTGGCTGAATTTACTGGCAAAACGAATATAGCAAACTATTTTGCAATTCAATGAATGATTATTATTTTTGCAATCCCAAATTTCAAAAATGGTCGGTAGCTTTTCTTTTACCGCTGAATCTTTTGGAATTTGAGTTTTGAAATTTGGAATTTCAACTTCGGGGTGTAGCGCAGCCCGGTTAGCGCGCGTCGTTCGGAACGACGAGGTCGGAAGTTCGAATCTTCTCACCCCGACTAAACAAAAGCCTTGTATGAAAATACAGGGCTTTTCATTAAGATAAACATGAAACTTTTTCAAGCTCACACCAATTAACAATAGATGTTTGCAACTGCTTATCACCAAAAGCGGTCAGGGTATAAAAAATCAAAAATAGCAATATGGACAAAGAAAGATATAAGTTTTTAAACTACGAAATCACCAACGATCCATCGTTTATGGATGAGCAAAATACCATGACACCGGAACTTCGGGAAATACAGGAATCGCTATTCTTGGAGATATTTGAGGGGAATGGTGACAAAAAAACCATCAACAAGCTATTAAAACTCATTGAAAAGTACCCGGATAACCCACAGCTAAAAAACTACCTTTCCATAGCTTATAAAAACAATGATAATTATAAAAAAGCCGTTGAAGTAAACCACTGGATAGAAGCCGAGCATCCCGATTACCTTTTTGGAAAACTCAACCGTGCAGCAGAATTCTACCAAAAGGGGGAATACGAAAAAATACCTGAGGTGCTGGGCGAATTGATGGAGATAAAAGCTTTGTATCCTGAAAGGGATTTGTTCCATCTTGCCGAAGTTACCGGTTTTATTAAAATTGCAGTGCTTTATTTTATTGCCGTTGATAATCTTGAAGCTGCCACATCAAGATTTGAGATAATGCAAGAAATTGCCCCAGACCATCCCGATACCGAATTTGTACAATTTGAGATAATGAATGCAAACATGGGGGAAAACCTCTCGATGTGGGATGAAGAGGACAAGAAAAAAATCCTTGTAACACCTGCCTCGAATAACCTACCCAAACAAGTAAAAGAAGCCCCCGTATTTGCAAATGAAATAATTAACCGGCTGTATGATAACGGCCTCTATATTCAGTCTGAGCTGCTTAAAGAGATTTTGGCATTGCCCCGCAAAGGCCTGATTGCTGACTTGGAATTGGTTTTAAATGATTTGCTGTGCCGCTATGAATTCTTCAGTCAGGAAATGAATGACACTGGCTGGGAGGAGGAAAATATGAATTTTGCTATTCATGCAATTATGTTGTTGGCTGAACTCAGGGCCGAAGAAAGCCTGCCCAAACTATTGGAAGTGCTTCGCCAGGATGAAGATTTTCTTGAATTTTGGCTTGGCGACCATATTACCGAAACAATCTGGGAACCAATTTATTGTATTGGCAATCAACAGATGGAAATGCTTAAAAAATTCGTGCAGGAACCCGGTGTGAACACCTACGCAAAAACGGCTGTTTCCAGGGCAGTATGCCAGATTTTCTATCACCAACCGAAAAGAACCGAAGAGGTAATGCAATGGTTTGCCCAATTGTTTGATTTCTTTGCAAACAGTGTTCCAGAAGATAATGTAATTGACAGCGATACTATTGGTTTGTTAATATGCGATGTTGCCGATTTGAAATACAAAGCACTATTGCCACAGATTAAAAAACTGTATGAAAAGGAGTATGTTTCAAAAAGTATTACGGGTGAATATGAAGAAATTGAAAAAGATATTGTGAAAGCAATCACATTTCAAGACAAGGAAGAACTTTTAAGCATTGAAAACCGCTATGAACAAATTACAAGCAATTGGGCGGGATATACAGAAGAGGACATGCTTGAAGATAGTGATGACGATTTTACTTATAACGATTATGAAGACATACCGATTACAGAGCCTGTCCGTACGGACCCGAAAATTGGACGTAACGAACCCTGTCCCTGTGGAAGCGGAAAGAAGTATAAAAAATGCTGTATGAATAAAACCACTTAAATTGTATTTTTTTTGCTGTAAACTGCAGATAGAGTAAAAGAATAGCAAGATTTACTTTTAAAATATTTATCATGACAGAAATTCAAAATCCTTGTATAAAACTATGTCATCGCGATTCAAACGATGTATGTTTTGGTTGCAGAAGAACCGGAGAAGAAATTGGAAACTGGTCGAAATATACCAACGAAGAAAAAAAAGCAATCATTGAAAAAACCTACCACCGTACCAATGTAAAAGGTGAAATGCCTCCTGGCAATTTTTTACGTTAAGTATTTATAGTTAATGGGGTTAAACGGAATTGACTTTGATATAGAATATGTAGGCATAAAAAAAGAGCCTCATCGAAACGAGGCTCTTTTTGGAGTTTCCTACTCCCCCACTTATCTTGTTTGTTTTTATACTTGATTTTCGGCTTGTTGTAATCTTTTACCTGTCAATTGCAAAAAGGTTACAAAAGTCCTAAAAATCACCTCCCTTGAAAACCCACAACCCATTCCAGTAAAGGATGGAATAACATGAATTTCTTGCACTTTCATTTCGGCAGAAAAGTGATAAACAAAAAACCTCTTTACCAAATCGATAAAGAGGTTTTCCTAATATGTACCCGAGGCCGGGGTCGAACCGGCACTCCTTGGAAGGAACTGGTTTTTGAGACCAGCGCGTCTACCAATTCCGCCACTCGGGCTTAAAAGGAGTGCAAAAGTAAATTATTTTTTCTCCCCT
>QMPA01000099.1 GCA_003650365.1 Bacteroidota bacterium
AAATTCTGAATGATCAATAAATTCGCCACAGACCGCGAGATTATTGTTTTCTAAATAAGCCAAACCTGTTTTCAAATGAAGTACTTTTTCAAAATGAACAACAGAACCATTTAGCCCGTACTTTTTTAAAGCACTTATCATTTGTTCCGCTCCATTAAGATTTGTTCTTTCAGATAACCCTATATAATAATGGTCGCCAACCATCATAATGTCACCCGGTTCGATGGTGGCGGGTTCTTGAATGAACTCAATATTATCATAGTATTTTTCAATAGTTTTGATAACTCCATCCACTTCCCCTTTTCTGGATGGTACACCTGGAATAGTGATGACAGTACAATGCGGCGTCAACAGGGCAACATCTTCAATAAAAGTTGAATCGGGATAATCTTCATCAGCTTCTAATATATCAACTTTAAGTCCGCAGGTTTTTAGTGCCTCGATGTAGTTCTGGTGCTGTTCGCATGCCAATGCATAATCGGGCTTGCCCATATTTGCAGTAGTTAAACCGTTCACCATATTTCTGCATGGTTTCCTTACGATGGCATGACTAAAACGTTTTTGTTTCATGATAAAGGTTTTACATTTGCCCATTCAGGAAATTTAGCCGAAAGTGGTTTTCTTCCATAAAAATAATCGTCTAAATGCAAAGCCACTTTTCTAAAAAGACTTGAATTCTTGTTTCCTTCCCTGACAATATTGTGCAAGAAATTATCAGGATGCGAATAGGGGCAAACCGCTATGCAACGTCCGCAATCTGTCCCCAATGTACACCAGAGTGTAAAGCATTTTTCCTGGTTAATCTGCCATCTTTTTACACCATTAATATCTTCCCTGTCATTCACTGAAATAGCCTGACTTGGACAGGCTTCTGCACATTTTTTGCAGATGGTACAAAAATCAATAACTGAAAAATCATACTTTGGTTTATCGGCTTGCAAAGGCATGTTCGTGGTCACCACCGAAATCCTGACACGCGGTCCTAATTTGGGTGTCATCAACAATCCCATCCTTCCAATTTCACCCAATCCGGCATCCCTGGCTACCAATGGGCAAACCACTTCATAGTTTCCATCAATATGTGCACGGGCTTCAAAACCAAGGTTTCGGATGAAACTGGCGACCTGCAAAGCAATAATTCCCGACTCCAGATATTGCTGCCCCGATTCCATTACAATAGAAGCCGAAGGTGCAGCACCCACCATTTCCTTGTCCATCTCCACGGTAAATGCAATGGCATATTTGTGGGTGTTGACAACCGGTTTATCCCGCCGGTCTTTTCTCCCACCAACCGAATACAAATGGTATTCTTTTAATGCTGTAATTCCACAATCCACAGCACCCAGCTTTTTTGACCATTTCTTCAGATAATTACTTATTTCATCTGGATTGGTGTTTGTTACTTTATTGTTCACCCGGCCATTTACCTCATCCTGAAGGGCTGCGATGGTTTCAAAACTGGCATCTGCTGATGCGAAAGGAATGGGTTTGTACTGGCTTGATGCCGGATTTAGCAGGCCGGCTTTCGAACGAAAATTCTCGTCAGCCTTCTTTTTTTCAGGTTTGCGTTTGTAATAATCTTGAAATGCATCAGAAGCGGGGACTAACTCTCTTCTGGAAAACATCGTGTCTCTTTCGTCAATTCGATCTAATGGAGTCGGGCTTTTAAAGGATTTGTTTTTCCCTGCGGGGATGAGTAGCACCAACAAACTTACATAAGTAACAACCAACAGAATGATTCCGACCGGGATTTGAAAGTCAAATTCTAAAAATGCCAGAAAAAGATAAGGGAGTGGCAAAATAACAGAAAGAAGAAAAAACCGCTTGGATGCCCTGAATTCTTTTTCAACAACAGAAACAACACCAGCCCAAAGGAATGAAACAAATAAAATGAGGGCAGTGAAAATTAATAAAAAGAAAACAGCAAGTTGCATGTCTGATAAATTAGCAAACAAAAGTAGCGAATCTATTTTCATAAAAAATGTAAACCATACTTGACATTATGTTTATAATAGTTTACATTTGAAAATTATTAATTGATCGAACCCATGGATACGATTTTGAAGAACAACTTAAAAGCAATGCGTTTTAATAATGGCATGATGACCCAGGCTCAATTGGCGGAGGCACTTGATGTTTCGCGACAGACAATTATTGCCATTGAACAGGGGAAATTTAACCCATCTGTGAAACTGGCATTACGTATAGCGGCCTTCTTCGGGTATCAGATTGAAGACATTTTTTACTTAACAAAAGAGGAATTAAAATGAAAAAGAGATTTGCTTATGAACTGATTGTCGGCATTATTGGTTTGATTGCCGTATTTCTATTTGGTAGTGCCGGAATGGCTGCCCTGGCTTTATTGGTAGCCCATCCGTTTATCGGCAAGAAGAAAGCCGATGAACGCGAAAGTCAATTGTTCAACAAGGTTGGGAATACAACAGCAGCAATTACACTTCTCGCTTGTGTAGCCATTTTCCTTGCCGGCGATTTTGTGGTGAATGGTTTTCCAATTGGGGAGAACTGGCTTTTTCTTGTGGCCTATTCATTTCTGATTGCACATGGTGGAGCCGGTCTAATCATTCTAAAAAAAGGTTGATTATGAACCCATGTGAATTATAATTCAACCCATTTCGGTTCGCGATCAGTATAATCAAGTAATTTGGTATTTAACGCCCTAGCTATTAATTCGCCATTTTTAAGTGCCAATGTTTTTTCATTAAACAAGCCGGCGTCAAAACGGTGGTTTATATCGCTGATGAGGCTAATCTTTACTTTTGAATATTTGTCGGCCCCTCTTATCGATATAACCCATTTCTCTTGTACATAATGTTCAATAAAAACAGTGACATATTCAATATTTGGTAACTTTTTCCAATCCCCAAATTTGCGGCCAAAAATGTTAATATATTCACGGTGCAATTTCTCTTTTAAATCAATTTGAATGCCAAAAAGAGCTGTCGCCATCGCAGTTCCACCCACCAATAAGATTATCGAAAATAGGTTCAGTTGCCATGCAAGATAAGCCCCCCAAATAATGAAGAGAACTCCCAGCATTTGAAATTGCGGCAAAGCAAAACGACCGGATTGTTTGGTGTAGATATGGTTTTCCATGTGGAGGGTAAAGGTAGGCTTTTTTTGCTATGAAGTCCTTAGGCCTTGGGACAGGATTCAGGATTCAGGATAAAATAATTTCACCTCGACAAGCATTATTTCCGTTCTGCTTCATTTTTTAAGCCTTTAAGCAAACCCATACTTACCCAGTAAATATCAGCATTTCCATTTTGAGGTTTTGTCTGCATCTCCATCAGGAAATCGGCTGTTAAATGTGATGGTTGCGTTTCTGGTTTTCATTCGTTCCTTATCGGTAAATATATTCTTGCCAGAACTCATAAGTTAATTTGTTTGTTTTCTTTTTTAGATCAGGAATTACTTTTTTCAACAATTAACAAAAAATCTACTTTCCGTGACACGCCATAAATTTGAGCCAGTGTGACTTTCTTGTTGTTTGGGATTATTGCTACAATTTCTCCTTGCAGCCTGTTTAGAAAGTCTTCCAGTTTCATTTGGTCGTCCTCCATGTGGATGTCGAATTTATGCACTTTGTATTTCATGATATTTAATTTTTGTGAAGATGATTTTTAGTTTATTCATAATAGTATTGGAACTCTAATTTTTATTTCCTAAAGCTATTAGTTTGGTTTTCAAGTTTTTTTGCAGTTTTTCACCAACCCACTTCTTAATTTCAGGTATTGCTGAATTACGAGATGCAGAACTTATGGCATCAACTTCAAAACTCTCAACTTTGTCATCTCCAGCTCCTGAAGTACTAACCAACATAACTTTTGAAAGATCTTCAACTTCTGACAAAAATGCCTTTGCCTCTTCCGGCATTTCGTGAATTTGCAGCGTATGGATAATGATGATAGTACCCCACTCCTTATCATTCTCATTTCCGAGTGTAGTACAATCAATAACAGAGAGATAATTTTGATCCCCTTTTAATTGTTCAACCAGATTCTCAACAAGTTTGATTTTGAATTCAGTTCCCTGGCTGGCAATCAGTATTTGATTTTCAGATGTGGGATCACCAACTTGAAATGGTTCTATCACCCCTTGTTGATTTACAATAATATAACTTAGCAGTAGTACAATAAGGAGTACAATTGGAATTGACACAACGGCAACCAATATTTTAAGACACTTTTTCATTGTTGCTTGATTATCTTTTTGATTTCGGAAAGTCCATCACTTTTAATCTTAACAATATAAATTCCTGATGGGATAAATTGCATATTCATTTGTGTGTCCTCCTGATTCAGGATGGCATGGAATACTTGCTGTCCCATCAGGTTAAACAGTGCAACCGACAAATCTCCACATGGTTTTTTCATACTGATCTTTAACACATCATGAAATGGATTCGGATAAATATCGAGCCATTCATTTACATCCTTTTTTAACTTCCCTATTGATGTAGTTTCCATTGGAATGAAATCTACGGTGCTTCCACCATAATTCGGCACAGCCAAAGTATCGTTTTCAGTATTGTAATGCAAACCGGCAGGCTCATCATGTCCGGTGGAGACTATTTCGTGTGATCCATCAAATCCTGGGAAATACTTGATCACCCTACCCGGTGATTGATGTGAAGCCAAGTACACATTTCCATACTGATCCATTGTAATACCATCGTAATAACTAAAAGAAGTTGGGTAATTTGTAATGCTTGAATCTTCTAAACTTATTGCCTGAATTGGGGCGTTTGTTGCGTATCCGATTGCCAACAATCTATTATTTTCTTCATCAAAAACGATGTCCTGAGTGTAAGCTGTTAAACCCGTTAAAACAAAATAGGTCTTGTAATTCTCCTCTAGATATATTTTATAAATCCGGCCATAGGTATCCACAACAAACAAATGCCCGTCATTGTCGTAAGCCTGCCCATCCATATTACCTATTGGATTGAAATCCATAAAGAACAGTTCCTCACTTGTATCAAGATCGAAACCAAGAACACCATTTTTTGCATCTGAAACATAAAGCGTATTTTCTGCGATACACATACCTAAAGGGGCATCAATGTTTGATTTGAACATAGATGTATTGCCTTCATTATCTACTTCCAAAATATATCCCGGATTTTCAGTTCCACCGGTATTTGAAATCAACCATCTTTCGTTTGCATAATCATAAACACAGCATTCGGGATGATTGTATGGATTTGGGTCTTCCAATTTGTTCTCAAACCACGAAATTTTATTTGTTGCTTTTCCAATGGCTACTAAATCGTAGTCATTATCACTGTCCATCATAACAGGCACTACACAAAAGCCCTGGCCAAAACTGCCACCAATATTTGCTTTTGTAAAGTTCTGCTCACCGTCATTTTCCCACCATGCTAATGATGGGGCTGTCATTCCTGCGCCAAACAAATCTTTGTCACCATCATTATCAAGGTCAATGGCATCCAACCACAATGCACCTCCAAAATTAGGTAATGAATGCTTAGTGAAGTTTTGTGAACCATCATTTTCGTACCATGCGATTTTGCTACTCATACAGGCTGCACCAAGAATATCCATATCCCCATCCTGGTCAACATCCCTTGCAATTACAGTATGAGCAGCATTAAAATTATTGTCCACGACTATTCCTGATCCAAAATTCTGATTGCCGTCATTTTGCCACCAAACAATTTCATCATTCAGTTCGCCACAGGCAACAATATCCAAATCTCCATCATTGTCCATATCTTCTCCAAAAATAAAAGGCGACTGTTGAAACCTGTCAGATATTAAATGTTTTGTCCAACTAACAGAATCTTGTCCGTCATTTTCCCACCAGACTATTTCTCCTTGATGACCGTAATAATCGAAGCCTGAACACAGAATGTCAAGGTATCCATCATTATTAACATCTCTAAGATCTACGGTATGAGCTCCTTTGAAATTATTGTCAACAATATGTTCAGTGAAATTTTCACTGCCATCATTTTCAAAATAGAGAATTTTATTGGCCAGCCACCCGGCTGCAACAATATCAATTTCGGTATCACCATTTATATCTGCAGCCCTAACTCCCCGCGCCCCTGAGAAACCTTGTTTGATAATGGTTTTTTCAAATTCATTGAATCCATTATTTCTCCACCAACTAACTTCTCCAGTTGTAGCCTTTGCCGCCGCAACAATGTCAGGATAGCCGTCTCTATTAATGTCTACCGCAATTACATCATAACCTTGCATGAAATTATCTGTGATCATGTGTTGGGCAAACTCTGCCTGCGCACCCATATTTAGCGCACTTAAGAATAGAAGTGCAACTGCTACCAATTGAATCACTTTTTGCTTTTTCATTGTACATTTATATGATTGGTTCGTATTACTTTAAGTTGCCGTAATTTTTATCATGGTCAATCTGACGGCTAATTTCAGCACAGAAATACTTGAATCCAAATGAAATAGAGAAAGCACTTTGAGCAATAGACAAACACTGCTTTTTAATGTGCCAATTCCGTTTATCGAAACTTTTCGGTAATTCATACAAGCCAGGCTCCCATTTGTAGAATAGGTACATTTATATTGGGAAATCAGTTAACAATTACCTTATTTTGTGAAAGATTTAGAGAATCCTCCTTCTGAAAGATAGACTTGAGATTTGTAAATTAGACACTTAAGTGGCAATACAACAGGGAAAATGGAAGAAAAGGAAGTATGGAAGTTTGACAAACTCTTCCATCCTTCCACTATTCCCGCCTTCCAAATATCGAGATGATGTAGATGATAAAATGAATATTGCAATCATAAATGAAGCTGGATTTTTTTACGAAAAATAAATATTCAACATGAATAATCATTCCTATAAACTACAATTTAAAGGCAGCCGCGTATTGATTCATATTGCTTTTTGGGCGGCCTATCTTGCATTTTTCATTATTCAATCCAGCCTGTATTATGATGATCCAAAATATATTGGCATAGTCGGCAGCCTTTTCCTTACGATGTGGGTGGATATTGCCGCTGCTTATTTTACGGTTTACTATTTACTCCCGAAATTTCTGTTCAAAAGAAAGTACTGGCAGTTTGCGCTGTTGTTTCTATTATCGGCAGCGGTTGCAATCCTGATTCAGCGCGTGCTGGTTTTTTATGTTTCTGCCCCCATTTTCTGGCAGGAATCGGGCAAAGTCATGACTTTCTGGAAAATTAATCCTTTTTATTCTTTCATGAATATTTACTCTGTTGTCGGACTTTTTGCTGCTGTTAAACTGTTCAAACTGTATTTTAAAAATCAACAAATAAAAACTGAATTAGAGAATAAAAACAAAAGCAGCGAACTGGCATTGCTGCGCTCTCAGCTTAATCCGCATTTCTTATTTAACACTTTAAACAATATTGATTCCCTGATTGTTAGCAATCCCGAAAAAGCATCTGATGCCATTATTAAACTTTCGGAGATTATGCGGTTTACACTTTACGATGCCGATAACGACAGGGTGACCTTGGAAAAAGAAATCTCATTCCTGGAAAATTTCATCGCACTCCAACAATTGCGTTTAAAGAATCCGTTTTTTGTTAATTTTGATATTGATGGAAAGTGCACCGGAAAAAGTATTGCGCCCATGTTGTTTATCCCTTTTGTTGAAAATGCATTTAAACATGGGCTGAAAAGTGTGGTAGCACCCGGAATTGAAATCAAATTAAAATGTGAAGACCAGACAATTATCTTCGAAGTCTCCAATCATTTTAGCTCGCTTGAAGACCAGAACAAAGATGAAACTTCAGGAATTGGGTTGGTGAATACCGAGAAAAGGCTGGCACTACTTTATCCCGAAAAACACAAATTGACCATTACAAAAAAAGAAGGTATTTTTAAGGTCGTGTTGACGATTCATTCTTAAGCATTACATATTGCGAATAAATATTGAAATCCCAAAAAATCAAATAACAAAACACAAATAAATCACAATGTCCAAAAATCAATGTTCTAAACTTTTTCGGTCATTATTAATTTGATGCTTGGATATTATTTGTTATTTGAATATTGAGTTTTGGGATTTGTTTAAACAGAATAAACTTAGGAAAATGAAAATATCCTGTATTGCCATCGATGACGAACCGCTCGCATTAGACAAAATGCGCAACTACATCCTTCGGGTTGGCTATCTGGAGCTACTCGACACTTTCGATAATGGGCTAGATGCAATTGAATTCATTAAAGAAAACAAAGTGGATTTGATTTTTCTGGACATCCAAATGGAGGAATTAACCGGTATTCAAATGCTGGAAGCCATGAAAGAAAAGCCAAAAGTGGTACTTACTACAGCCTACCACGAATATGCTGTTCAGGGCTACGAACTGGATGTTTGTGACTACCTACTCAAGCCCATTTCTTTCCAGCGTTTTTTGCAAGCCTGCGAAAAAGTACACGATAATTTACTTGCGCAAAATAAACAAAGTATTACACAACAGCCTTCCCAACAGGAAGAGAATCAATCCGATTATTTCTTTGTGAAAAACGGTACCATCACCCAAAAAATAAATTTCGACGACATTTTATTTGTGGAAGGCATGAAGGATTATCTACGGATTCATACCGAAAAAGAAAAGATAATGACCTTGTTGAGTTTCATAAAACTGAAAGAAATATTGCCTGCCGATAAATTTATCCGCATCCACAAATCCTATGTAATTGCCATCAACAAAATGGACAGCATCGAACGCAACAGAGTGAAGATTAAAAATGAATTGCTACCAATCGGTGACAGTTACCGCCGGGAATTTTTGAAGGTTATTGACAGGTGGAAGGTGAACTGATGGCACATTTATTGTGGTTTTTTGGGAAACATATAAAATGCATTTAACCCAAAAGAGTATCATTCTACTCGCTTTTTTCATTTCTATTACTTTCTTTTCGTGCGTCAAAAATGATCAAGCTGAAACCAGTACTGCTAAAGCCACACTGCACGACTATACCGGCCTTGACGGTTGTTCCTGGATTATTAGATTAGATAATAATGAAGCCCTCGAGCCAAACAGCCTGGGAGAATCTAATGTGGAATTCATTGAAGGAAAAAAGGTGTGGGTCAAATATTCGATGGCCGAAAACCAGATCGGTATTTGCATGGTCGGAGCAAGGGTGGATATTATTGACATGTGGGAGCGTTGATTTAGGTCATCCCCCTTTAGGTTTCTAAACTGGCTGTTTGAAGCATAATTCTCCAAAGTCTCGTGCAAAATCAACCCTCTTTTCAAATAAAACAAAATGTTTTAAACAAAATGTTCGATTGGATTTTTTTGAATACATATCTTTACAAAGTATTTTTGTAACGCAATGTACTTGACATAATATGTATTTGGAAAACCACTTTTTTCAAAAAATACAGATGAACAAAACCAAACGCAAACAAGCTGAAACCCTTTACCTGATTCTGGCCAGTCTGTTTATTACTTCACTGGTGACAAGCAATCTTATTTTTCAGAAATTCTTTCACTGGAACCCTTTTGGATTGTATGAATTTGAGTTGTCGGTTGGGATTATTGCTTATCCTGTTACTTTTTTGGTAACCGATATTATTTCAGAAATCTACGGCCGCAAACGCGCCAATAAAGTGGTGATTGCCGGAGTTTTTGCAAGCATTTTTGCACTGTTGATTGTGGTGGTCTCCACCGAAGCGCCGGCAACAAGCTGGTCGCCCATCGGTGATGCGACTTTCAAAAAAGTCTTTGGTTTTACTTTTATAGCCGTTGGTGCTTCACTGGCAGCTTACCTGCTGGCACAATTTCTGGATGTTCAGATTTTTCACTTTTGGAAAAAACTGACCAAGGGCAAACATTTGTGGCTACGCAATAATTTCTCCACCTTTGCTTCCCAGTTTGTCGATACGGCAACCGTTTTACTTTTACTCTGCAGCTTTGGTGTTATCGAATGGAAATTATTCTGGATTTTACTGGGAAACGGATACCTGTTTAAAGTGCTGTTTGCCCTGTTTGACACACCAATTATTTATGCTGTGGTTTATCTTGTAAGGAAGCATTTTGGTTTGGAAGGAGATGGTGTCGAGATGGTTTATAAAGAAGATTAAAAACCTACCTCTCAAAATGAAGGAAAAAAAATCGGGTTTCTTTCATTATACTTTCGCATATAACTGAACATTTTGTGTTTTCTTTTTTTCTTTCCTTTGATGGAAATGAATTCATTGTACAACTCTCCATCCCGTTCTAGAACTGTCAGAAAATCTTTATAGCTATAACTTAAAATCTCACCGGTTTGAAAATCCAGCAGGCATCCAACCGTAGAAACTCCGGTAACTGTTCCCGGACCGGACCTAGCTGATCCTGCAACATACTCCGGTTCTAATTGGGCGGTAAAGTAAATCATCGACCCAATTTTATCAATTCTCTGAAAACTTCTATTAATTAATATATACACCTTTCCATCCGAACACACTCCCCAAACCTCTTTCCTGCTTAGCGACCTTTGTTTTCTATCGGAATCAATATATTCAACCCTTTTAACACTTACCTTTTCCTGAAACTGTTCAAGAAAAGCATCGTTTTTTTTAACTATTATATAGCTTTTTATTGACGGACTGTTGTTCTTAAACTCATCAAATGTTTGATAAAGTCCTTCTTCAAACTCAAAATCAAAAGTGTATTTTACAAAATTTCCCTGGGATTGAAGATTGCAGGAATACACAATTAGTACGAAAAAGAATATGTAATAGTTTTGCTTTTTCATTGTTTTGTCTACAGTGAAAGAAAGTGAAGATTAGCAATCCGCAATGTACAAAATATTAAGCGGAATGTCAATTATTTTTGTCCAGGCGTTTGTTTTCGGAATTCAGGCAATTGACGTATTATTTTGATCGTCAACTATTTATTAACAGCTAGTTGTCGGTACACTATTTTGATTCGGATTATTAGTGGTCGGACGACGAATAAATATTTACCTTTACAAACACCTCATCAAATCCATAAACAAACAAGATGTGTCCTGCTTGCATTTTCTTTCCATAAAGGGACGGAGTTTCCCTCCAATTCTTTGTCCGATAAAAAAAGCACCCACCATAAAAACATAGGTGTACCATGCAAAACCAATGGAAGTAAACAGACGCAAGGCAATGATGAAGGGAACCGGAATATGTACTGCCAGCACCCATTGCAATGAGAATTTTCTCACATTGATGCGCCAATAACCAAAGGGGATATTAACTATCAGTACCAATAATGATTCCCAAAGTAATGTTGATGTCATCAGTCAAGCTTATCAGAAAAAGCAAAAGTCGGAATTTTCCTGATCAAAGCTTATTAAAATGCATTATTTTTGGCCTCGAATAAAATACCGTTTCATGAAAAAGATAGCTCTCCT
>QMPA01000100.1 GCA_003650365.1 Bacteroidota bacterium
CGTTGACAACAGCAAACTGGAAAAGATGCTGCTCGAAGTCGTGAGTGAGAAAACTGGTTATCCTTCTGAAATGCTGGAACTGAGCATGGACATGGAAGCCGATTTGGGTATTGATTCCATCAAACGCGTTGAAATTTTCGGTGCTTTGACCCAGCAATATCCTGATATGGCAGACATCAATCCTACTGAATTAACTGAATTACGCACGCTTGGCGAAATCGTTAACTACGTTGCCGCAAAGGGCAATCCAACTGTAACAAGTCAGTCCGTTCCCACTCCTACCCCTGTTGTGGAAAAAGTTTTAAGCGTTCCCGAACAAACACTCGAAGCCACTGTTAATATCGACAACAGCCAATTGGAAAAAATGTTGCTCGAAGTAGTGAGTGAGAAAACCGGTTATCCTTCAGAAATGCTGGAACTGGGCATGGATATGGAAGCAGATTTGGGAATTGATTCCATCAAACGTGTAGAGATTTTCGGTGCATTGACCCAACAATATCCCGAAATGTCAGACATCAATCCCAGTGAATTGACGGAACTGCGTACTTTGGGAGAGATTGTCAGCTACGTCAGCGAAGCCTCAAAAAAAAAAGTACTGGCCTAAGTAATTCCCCAAAACCGGCTTTAGAAAAGGATATTATTACAACCAGTGTTTTTCACGGCGTCGAGCGAAAAGAAGTTGGCTTAAAGTATTTACCGCAAGCCGATTACCTTGAATTTTCCTTATCGGATGCACACATCACTTTAGTTACAAATGATGGTACGGAACTCACTTCCCGTGTCGTTGACAAACTTCGGGCAAAAGGGAATAAAGTAGTAGTCCTCAATCTTCCCGACAGCAAGAGCCCCTCTTCTCTGAATGCAGTAACACTTACTGAAAATTCAGATAAAGCCGTTAAAAATGCAATCCATGTTGTACATTCCAAATATGGAAAAATTGGCAGCTTCATTCATCTGCATCCTCATTTTGAATTCCAGAAGGGGAATTTTACCCAGCATTTCAAAGCAGAAAAAGAAGTTGTGAAAACTCTATTCTTTCTGGCGAAACATCTCCAAAAAGATTTAAACGAACTGGGGCAAACGCAACGTGCCAATTTTTTAACCCTTACCCGAATGGACGGAAAACTGGGGCAAGGAAAACGGGGAAATGTATCAGTCATTAGCGGTGGCATTACCGGATTGGTCAAAAGCCTAAACCTGGAATGGTCGCCGGTTTTTTGCAGGGCAATTGATATTCAACCCGAACTTCCTGTCGGGAAAATTGCCACGCAGGTAATTGCCGAATTGCATGATGCCAATGTCAGTATTGTTGAAGTTGCGTTTTCAGAAGAAGGTAGAAAAACCACAAGCGTTATTCCTGTTACTGTTGAAGAAAACCTGCCTATAAAAACCAAAGTGACCAAAGATTCCGTTTTTCTTGTCAGCGGTGGTGCCAGGGGTGTTACGGCAAATTGTGTGATAGAAATGTCAAAAGTTTTTCAATGTAAATTTATTTTATTGGGACGCTCTTCATTCAATTTTGAAGTGCCAGCTTTTGCGAAAAACGGCATTGATGATGGTGATTTGAAGCGTCAGATTATGAATGAGCTGAAAGAACGTGGAGAAAAACCAAGCCTTCCAAAAGTACAAACCACCTTTAACGATATCATTGCAAAAAAAGAAATTGATGATACCATTGCCCGGATTCAAAACAACGGCGGTGAAGTCGCTTATTTGCAAGGCGATGTATGCAATTTGAAAAGTGCAAAAACCGAACTCGATAAAATCACTGCAAAATTTGGTGTTATCACAGGTGTTATTCACGGAGCTGGCCGCCTTGCCGATAAATTTATTCAGGATAAAACAGAAGCCGATTTTGAAAATGTATTTTCCGTAAAACTGGATGGTTTGCTAAACTTACTGAGTGTTGTTGACATCGACAGACTCGACAACCTTATCTTATTTTCTTCGGTTGCCGGTTTTTACGGAAACCTTGGTCAGACAGATTATGCAATTGCCAATGAAGTTTTGAGCAAGGCTGCACATCTTTTCAAAACGAATCATCCAAATACGCATGTTTCCGCAATCAATTGGGGTGCCTGGGACAGCGGCATGGTAAGTGGTGAACTCAAGGCACAGTTCGAAGCCGCCGGTATTACACTCGTTAATAGCGAAGGTGGAGCCGCCATGTTGGTCAACGAATTTAATGTTGAATATTCAGACCAACCCCAGGTAATTATCGGAGGCACATTACCAGAGGCAATGAGCCATATTGCTGAAATCAAAACGCACCGAATTCACAGGCAACTTAAGCTGGAAGACAATCCTTTTTTAATGGACCATGTCATACAAGACAAAGCGGTATTGCCGGTTGTAAATGCTGTGGGATGGATGGCGCAAACTTGTGAAAATTTATATCCTGATTACAACGTTTTCAAGGTGGAGAACACCAAACTCTTTAAGGGAATTGTATTTGATGGCACTGAGAAAGACGACTATATTATTGAATTAAAGGAATCGGAGAAAAGTGCGGAGCAAATTGTTTTTGAAACCACAGTCCTGAGTGAAGGCGGGAAATTGCCGACTTATCATTACAAAGCCAAAGTGACTTTACGCAATAAGAAATCGATTCCGGAAGCACCAAAGTTTTCGCATCAAGTCAGCGGAAATTATAAGGCAACGGATGGCGCAATTTTATACCAGGACGGTTCGCTTTTTCATGGCAAATACTTTCAGGGTATCGAGCAAATACTATACTTTTCTGAAAAGCAAATCGTTTTGTCTTGCAAAGCCACCGAAGTGCCACTTTCTGAACAAGGACAGTTTCCGGTGCAGTCGGTCAATACTTTTTTCGCCGATATACAATACCAGGGTATGGTGGTTTGGGTGCAGAAATACCTGGATGGAGCGATGAGCCTTCCTTTGCAGACCGACAGCGCAATCATTTATAAAACGATTCCTTTCGGGAAAGCATTATTGGTGAATGTCAGCATCCGCGAAGCCAACGAATTTAAAATGATTGCCAATTGTACAGTTTACGATTCAGAAGGGACGGTTTATTTACAGACCAAAGGAGCAACAGTTACCGTTTCTAAACAATTGGTTTGGTAGGGAAGCTTTGAAAACGTCTTAAAACCCCAATCCAAACACAAAGAAAAACAATGTCAAAAATCGCCATCATCGGAACATCAGGATTATTTCCGGGCTCTTCTACAAATGAGGAATTCTGGAAAAACCTTATGTCGGAAAAAGACCTGTGTGGACTGGCAATGGAAGAAGATTTCGGGGCAAATCCAGAACTGTTCTTTCAAGCCGAAAAAGGGGTTGTTGACCGCTGCTATTCCCTGCGGGGAGGTTTTATCCGCGATTTTCAATTCGACCCGGACGGCTATAAACTACCATCTGATTTTCTGGCCAAACAAGACAAATTATTCCAATGGCCACTTCATGTTGCACGGGAAGCTTTACGGGAAAGTGGCTACCTAAACAACAAGAAAAGCATGAAAAAATGCGGCCTGGTTTTGGGGAATCTATCCTTTCCAACCGCATCTTCGCATCAACTGCTCTCGGAAGTTTACACACAAACAACAGAAGCGGCAGTGCAACAATTGTTGGGGGATAAAAGTTTTAAGATTCACCCACACAAAAAAGAGCTTCCTGAAAACGAAATTCTGGCTTATACGCCCTCCCAAATGGTCAGCAAAGCACTTGGTTTAGGAGCCGGACACTACGCTTTGGACGCAGCTTGCGCCACATCTTTGTATGCAATCAAACTGGCATGTGATGAATTACTGACAGGAAAAACGGACCTGATGTTGGCAGGGGCAGTTTCTGCTTCCGACCAATTATTTATCCACATGGGATTTTCCATTTTTCATGCCTATGCACCGGAAGGTCAAAAATTTGCGCCTTTCGATCAAGACTCTACCGGCTTGGTTTCTTCTGAAGGTGCAGGGATGGTCGTCCTCAAACGCTTAGAAGATGCAGAACAGGACAAGGACAATATACTGGCGGTTATTGGTGGCATTGGCTTGTCAAATGACGGGCGGGGTAAATTTTTGCTGGTACCAAATCCGAAAGGCCAACAACTTGCTTTTGAGCGCGCTTACCAAACTAAGGATATTTCACCCGAAAATACTTCCTATTTAGAATGTCATGCCACGGGAACTCCTATTGGCGATATCACAGAACTCAATTCTATTGCCGGTTTTTTCGCGAAGCAGGGAAAATCCCCGGTGCTGGGTTCGGTAAAATCCAATATGGGACATTTGTTGACCGCAGCAGGAATGTCAGGATTACTGAAAGTATTACTGTCCATGCAAAAAAATGTGATACCTCCCAGTATCAATCTCGAAAACGCTGTGACCTCAGACAATGCACTGATTGGACAGAAGCAAATGATTCTAAAAGCTAAAAAATGGGAAAAAATCAACAAACAGGCCGGCATCAATGCCTTTGGTTTTGGCGGCACAAACGCACATATGGTGATTCAGAATTACAATAAAAACGAAATTACTTCTGAAAAACCGATAGAATTACAATCCATGGCCATTGTTGGAATGGATGCGCATTTTGGCGATTGTACAAATCTCGATGATTTTTATTCGACGATTTACCATGGCAAACAACATTTCAATCCTTTACCAAAAGGACGTTGGAAGGGTTTTGATGAAAACACCGCATTATTAGAACAATATGGTTTTGAGGATGGCAAGCCTCCAAAAGGTGCTTATATTGACGATTTTGAAATTGACTTATTACGCTATAAAATCCAGCCCAAAGAAGCGGAAACATTAGAGCCACAGCAGGCACTTATTTTGAAAGTTGCCGACAATGCTATTAAGGATGCGGGATTGAAAGATGGCCAGAATGTAGCCGTCATCATTGCCATGGAAGTGGAATTGGCCATTCACCATTACCTTGCCCGTTGGGATACGGGATGGCAATTGAAAGAGGCACTCGAAAAAAGTAATGTCGTTTTAAATGCTGAACAGGAAGCCGAACTGGAGAAGCTGTGTAAAAACAGTTTGTACTTCCGTGATGGTGACCAAACACCAAGTCAGCACACAAGTTTTGTCGGGAATATTATGTCGAGCCGTATATCAGCACTTTGGGATTTTTCCGGCCCTTCATTCACCGTTTCCAATGGGGAGAATTCTGTTTTCAAAGTTTTGGAAATTGCACAAAATATGTTGTCGCTTGGCGAAGTTGATGCCGTTGTTGTTGGTGGTGTTGATTTCTCGGGCGGACTGGAAAATGTGTTGCTACGGAACAAAAAAGATAAAATCAATACATCTGAAAATCCAGGTCTTCCCCTCAATAAAAATAACGAAGGATGGCTTGTTGGAGAAGGTGCCGGTGCCATTGTACTTAAAAAAGAAAGCGATGCCAAAAGTGACCGGATTTATTCCGTCATAGAAAGTATTGGAAAAACGAAGACTTTAGAAAATGGCGGTTACCTCGAATTATCAGCAACGGGAATCACAAAGCAGGACAAAGATGAGCTGGTGTTTTTATCAGAAAAAAACCCAACACAGGCTGTTGCACTCGGCAGCGTAAAAACCAATATCGGCAACACTTACGCTGCTTCCGGAATTGCAGGGTTGATTAAAACATCTTTAAGCATTTACCATCGATTTATTCCCGGAATCCCCAATTGGGAATCACCCAAAAATGCCAAAGCTTTTGAAAACAGCAATTACTATTTTCCTTCCAAATCGCGGCCTTGGATTTTACAGAACGGACAAAAAAAGAGATTTGCTGCAGTAAACGGATTGGATAATATTCAAATCCAATTATCAGAATCTAAGCAAACATTAATTACAGATGCATCTTTTCTACAGAAGAATGCACCCCAGCTTTTTCCCTTACAAGGGAATTCGGAAACTGACTTGATAAAGCAACTTTCTTCCCTGGAAATTAACTTAGAAACAGACACCCCTTTTCCAGAAGTTGCTAATCAGTTTTATCAGCAATCGAAGGAAAAACATAATAATTACTGCATCGTTCTGCTGGCAAAAACCCGAAAGGATTTACAACAGGAAATCCGCTTCTTTCAAAAAAATATTATACGTTCTTTTCAAAACAAACAAACATTAAAAACACCGCGTGGAAGCTACTTCTCCCCCAAGCCTTTGGGTAAAAAAGGGAAAGTCGCTTTTGTTTACCCCGGTTCTTCGACAGCCTACACAGGTCTTGGCCGCGAGCTATTTCAATTGTTCCCGGAACTGTATGCCCATTTTGAAAAAATGCTTCCCGAACTGGATGATTACATCTGGTCGGATTATCTCTTCCCAAAGCAAATAAGCACTGCTAACACTCCTCCTAATATTTATGAGAATGCCATTGCGATGATGTCTGTAGGTGTTTTTTATTCTGCCACTTTTACCCATATTTTACGCTCCATTTTCAAACTGGAACCTGAAATCGCCTTTGGCTACAGCATGGGCGAATGCAGCAGTATGTGGTATTCACTTGGTGTTTGGGGAGCAGATGAAACCAAAGAATTTCAACAGTCCCCGATATTTAAAGACCGCTTTGCAGGCAGGCTGGAATTACTGGCCGAGCACTGGAATGTTTCTTCAGAAGAAGCCAAAGAAAATTGGATTAGCCTGGTTTTACTTGCGCCAAAAGAGGATGTTGAAAAATTAATTGACACAGAAAAACATGTTTACCTGACCTTTATCAATTCAGAAAAAGAAGTAGTAATATCAGGAGATAAAAAGGATTGCCTGGCGATTGCAGCACAATTAAACTGCACATCCATCCCCATTCCTTTTCAGAACATCATCCACCACGATTTTTGTAAAAAGGAAGAAAAAGGCTTATTGAAAATGCATGAGTTTCCCATACAGGAAAACCCGAATATTGATTTTTACTCCAGTATTTCGCAATCAAAAATGGAACTCGACAGCCGTGTAATTGCAGAAAATTCAACAGATGTTTGTTGTCGTACAGTTGATTTCCCGGCAACGGTAAAAGCAGTGTCAGAAGCCGGCGCCAATATTTTTATCGAATTGGGTGCCAATGCAACTTGCAGCAACTGGATAAATACCATTTTAAAAGACAAAGAACATTTCGCAATCAGCATCAACCAAAAAGGAAAATCAGATATTCAATCGCTTACTGAAGTTTTGGCACAATTACTCAGTCACGGAATTTCGCTGGATTTGTCGGCACTTTATCCTTCCGAAAAGAAAAAAGAAAAAGCAAAGCAATTCTTGAAAAAGATTACTCCCGGTGGTAAACGGATTTTTGATGTTATTATCAATGATGATAGTCGTAAACTTTTTGCCAATATTGAAAAAAGAACTGTAAAAAATGAAGTAAAGGAGATGGTTCTGGAAGATGCCGGTAATCATTTCGAAACCCCTCCCAAAACTCAAACATTAACGCCTCAACTTGATTTATTTTCAAATCATTCACAAATAGAAAAACAGATTTCCCAAATGGATACGAAAACGATAGAAAAGGAAAACGTAATTTTAAATTCAAGCACTCAATTGGGTGAAAACGGTCTGCGTTTGCAAAATTACACATCTGGTGAACAGCTCATTGGCAAGAAAATTGTCTTTTCGCAGGAAGACCTTGTGGAATTTGCAACAGGAAAAATTGCCAATGTTTTTGGTCCCGAATATGCCATTATCGATACCTATCCCCGCCGGGTAATGTTGCCTATGGACCCGTATTTGCTGGTGAGCCGGGTGACCGGAATCAATGCGAAGATGGGCGAATACAAACCATCTACAATGCAAACGGAATATGACATTCCCTATGATGCCTGGTTCACAACCGACCGGCAAATTCCGTGGGCAGTTTCTGTAGAATCGGGGCAATGCGACCTGATGCTTATTTCTTATCTCGGCATCGACTTCCAAAACAAAGGCAAACTGATTTATCGCCTGCTCGATTGCACCCTTACTTTTACAGATGATTTGCCCTTTGAAGGCCAGACACTTCGCTACGATATTTCGATTAATTCCTTTGTTCAGAGTGGCGAAAATTTATTGTTCTTTTTCAGTTATAACTGTTATGTTGAGGATCGCCTGGTATTGAAAATGGATGGCGGTTGCGCCGGTTTTTTTACCGATGGGGAACTATCCGTTGGGAACGGCCTTGTTTACAGACCAGCTGAAATTGAGGCAAGAAAAGCAGCAAAGAAGAAATACTTCACACCTTTACTGAAAACCAAAAAGACAAATTTTTCCATCGAAGATTTGCGGCATCTCATCGATGGTGATATCGAAAAATGTTTTGATGATGAGTCTTATTTTTCCAATGGTCGCAACCCCTCTTTATGCCTTCCACCAGAAAAGATTCTAATGCTGGACCGCATCACTTCTGTTGATTTAACAGGCGGTGCATATGGTTTGGGATACATCGTTGCTGAAAAAGATTTACATGCCGATGACTGGTATTTTCCCTGTCATTTTCGTGATGATGAAGTGTTGGCAGGTTCACTACAAGCCGAAGGTGGTGGCAATTTATTGCGTTTCTTCATGCTGATGCTCGGCATGCAACGGCTCACAAAAGATGCCCGTTATCAGCCGGTTTTTGATTTGCCACAAAAGGTGCGTTGCCGTAAAGAAGTCACTCCCAAAGACACCAAACTCGTTTACAAACTGGAAATTAAAGAAATTGGTTTGATTCCCCATCCTTACGTAATTGGCGATTTGGAAATTATTTCTGAAGGAATAATAACGGTACATTTTGAGAACCTTGGATTACAATTACGTGAAAAATCCAATCCCAAATATTTAGAAAAGACGGCAGGTATCGAAATACCATCCCGTTCAAATGGGGCTTTGATGAATGAAGAAGACATCACTACCTTTGCATTGGATGATCTGTCCAAATGTTTTGGCCCTGATTTTTCTGTCTATGATGGCCGAAAAGTATCGCGACAGCCCAATACCGATTTGCAGTTGATTTCAAGGATTTTAAGCGTGGACGGCAAGCGAGGTGATTTCTCAAAACCCTCAACTATTTTTGCGGAATATGATGTGCCGGTGGATGCCTGGTATTACCGGCAAAATTCAAACACCACCATGCCTTATTCCATTTTGATGGAAATCGCTTTGCAGCCTTGCGGATTGCTGGGTGCATATTTGGGTAGCACTTTGCAGTTTCCTGATGAGAACCTCTATTTCAGAAACCTTGATGGTGACGGCGAAATGTTGGACTTGCCGACAGGAACCGATTTCCGGGGAAAGACCATTTCAAATAAAGCAGTACTGGTTTCTTCGGTTGCTTTGGGAGGGACGATTTTGCAAAATTACACCTTTGAATTGTCGATAGACGGCCATGTTTTCTATAAAGGAAAATCATCCTTTGGTTTCTTTCCGGGAGATGCTTTGGCTTCCCAGGTGGGTCTGGATAAAGGCGAGGAAGTGAAAGCCTGGTATAAAAGCGTACAATTAAAGCCACAGGATTATATGCAAATCAAACTGGATTCTTTGTATGGAAAGATGAAGCTATTCAAAGCACCCGACGCAAAACCACATTTGCGCCTGGCCGGGAATCAATTGAATTTATTGGATAATCTGATTATCGCCAAAAATCAAGGGGAGCAAGGAAAGGGATATGTACATGCAACGAAATTTGTGAAACCTTACGATTGGTATTTTACCTGCCACTTTTACCAGGATCCTGTAATGCCGGGTTCACTGGGTGTGGAGGCAATTTTGCAAGCCATGCAGATTTTTGCTTTGCAACAGGATTTGGCTAAGGATTTCCGATCACCAAAGTTTGTCCAATTGGCCGGGCACAAAACAGTCTGGAAGTACCGTGGGCAAATTTTAACTGACGTCAAAGAAATGCATCTGGAGGTTCACATCAAAACGATTGAGAAGCGAGATAAGCAGTTAGCAATTATTGCAGATGCCTATTTATGGAATGATAAAATGAGAATTTACCAGTTGACAGATTTAGCTTTAGGGGTTGAGGAGGCTTGAAGTCAGAAGTTGGAAGTTGGAAACCGGGAAAACCAAGTCAGCAGTTTGAAACACTAAGTCCCGTTAGGGACGTAATATTTGTAGCGATAAAAGAAATAATCAACAAAGTCCCGTAGGGACGCAATATTTGTAGATAAAAGAAATAATCTACAAAGTCCCGTAGGGACGCAATATTTGTAGAAAACAAAAACAATCAAATATCAAAGCCCCGTTAGGGGCGAAATATTCGGATAAAAACGAAATAAAAAGACCATGGCAAATACCTACACACAATTGTATATACAATTTGTTTTTGCAGTACAAAACAGAAGATCGTTAATCAAGAATGAATGGAAAGACGAACTGTACAAATACATCACCGGAATCGTTCAAAACAACAAGCACAAACTAATTGCAATAAATGGTGTAGCCAATCACATCCATATTTTTATTGGTTATCAACCACATCAATTAATACCGGATTTGTTGCAGGACATTAAAGGTTCATCTTCTGGATGGATTAATCAAAAAGGGTTTACAAATAGTAAATTTAATTGGCAAGAAGGTTACGGTGCTTTTTCTTATTCCCACTCTCAAATCGACAGGGTGGTAAAATATATAATGAATCAGGAGCATCACCACAAGAAGAAAACATTCAGGACAGAATATCTTGAATTGTTGAACAAATTTAATATTGAATTTGATGAACGTTACATTTTGAAGGATATTCAATAATATACCGTCCCTAACGGGACTTGTGTTTGTGTGTGGTTTTTTTACAAATATAAAGTCCCTACGGGACTAAAAATAGATGAATTAATCAAAAACGGGGGGAAACACAAACCAGACATTAGACGATATTAAACGTCCCGATAGAGACAATATGTTTGTAGATTTAAGAATAGAGATAATTTACGTCAATAAATAGAAGATAATCAATGTCCCGTAGGGACAAAATATTTGTAGAAAATAAAAGAAACAAATAACCAAGTCCCGTTAGGGACGTAATAAGAAGTTACAACAGACACGATTAAAAGAACATAACAATGAACATAAATTTCCACGGCAATCCACAAAACCTATTCTGGAAGGGCTCTCCCCACGATATTGTTTTTGATAATGAAAGCATTCAGGAAAAGTTGCTGCAAACTGATAAGCCCTGTTATGTAATGAAAGATTTTGGCGGTAGAATTGGTGTGAGCAATTCTGGAGAATTGGTTTCCGAAGGCAGGGGATTACAAGTACTGGCAATGGCCAGTCCAATGACGGCAAGCCAACTGGGTGATCCAACTTTCAGGGAAGATTACGGGCTTAAATACGCCTACAAAACCGGTGCAATGGCCAATGGAATTGCCTCCGAAGAAATGGTGATTGCTATCGGAAAAGCTAATTTATTGGGCTCTTACGGTGCTGCCGGACAG
>QMPA01000101.1 GCA_003650365.1 Bacteroidota bacterium
TAAATATTCTGCCACTATTCCGATAGCTATCGGAACAAAGACACAAAGAAAACACTAAGAAATGATTATCAAGACATAAGTTATTCTGTATCAGCATTTGTTATATCGAACTCAGGTTAATAATGAGTTATGAAAATCAAAACACAAATTGTTCAGTTTTAAAAAAGAACGATTTTTCTCAAAAAGCCAAATAATCGTCTGAGTACACTTATAGCAGATTTATTAGCAGAATGACGACTAAACAGTTTTTTCATACTCCTGAAGAAGCCGGGTTCCGCTACATTGGTTTACCGTCAATACATTAACAATAAGCCAAAAAAAAAAGCACCCTATTAAAATAGAGTACTTCGAACAAAGATTTTATTTGGGGGCATCTAATAATTACTTCGCATCAAGAAAAGAATTAATAGAAGTCCCCCTTTACTCTTATTGCTTAACAATACGCTGTACAAACACGCGATTGTTTGTTACAACACGCAAAAGATACACACCCTTCACCAATTGTTTAAAGTTGTTAATAACATGCCGGTTGCTGCCGGTTTGTAAATGAACGGCCTGGCTGAAAATCAAGTTTCCTGTCACACTTAAGCATTCAATTTGCGCCTCCTGGCTTATATGCGACTCAATTTCAAGACTTAATGAGTTCTGAAATGGATTAGGGAAAACATGCAACATCGGTTCATCATCACTGGATTTTCTCTCAATAGTAGTTAAGATCGACCATGCGTCAGCAAAATTAGGAATCCCCCAGCCCATCAGGTTATCCGGGTTATTAAAACGACTGGCACTTTCTTTAATGGCTTGCTGAATTTCCATCATACTCTTTTCAGGATAGGCTTGCCACAAGCAGGTACTCATTCCTGCCATAACAGGCGAAGAGAATGAAGTCCCATTTCCAGGTCCAACATTTTCAATTCCATAAGCCACTGTTGTACCCGCACCCAAAGCCATAACATCAGGTTTAATACGACCATCGAAAGTAGGGCCAATAGAGCTAAACCCTGCCCGGTTATCAGCAATATCTACAGCACCAATCGAGAAAACACTATCGCCGTCGGCCGGAGAACCGTTCCAAGGCCATGATCCACCTCCTGAATTTCCCGCACTGTTGTGAACAAGTATTCCTTTGGAAGCAACAATATCAGCACCAATAGTTGCAACAGCAGTATTCCCATCCATATCAGAATAAGGATGGTTCCACTGGGGCATATCGAAATCAATATAACTTAAGGAGCTGTTAATTACATCGGCACCAACACTATCGGCAAATTCGGCTGCAGACACCCAATTGTATTCTTCAATAACATTCTCCGACAATACATCTTCAGAACGCAACAGCCAGTACGAAGCCTTAGGGGCTGTCCCTATCATTTCATCTGGTTGATTCGCACCCATGCAAGACAAAACTGATTTACCATGAGAACTTTCTGTAAAAACATCACCGTTTACATGCACAAAATCCTTGTTTCCAAGTATTTGACCATTCGCCCAGAGGCTGTCAAAAACGGGATGCTCAACAACACCTTGAAATCCTCCGTCCAAAACTGCAATAACCATTCCCTGTCCCTGAAAACCTTCATCATGTAAAGGAATACCATTAATCTGTTCAATCTGTCCCTGGGCAAAGCCATAATCTAAAGTTGATGTTGATTGTGCACTTTTCAAGTCGTTATCAGTAAAAATATCACCATACGATTCATTCTCGAAAAAGACCTTTTTTCCATGATTTTCACGATCAATTAATTTCAATGCACTTTCCACATAAGGCAAATCAAGAATCAAATCAATCAACGACGGATCATTTGTATAAACCGTAACTCCGTTAAACCAACGTGTTGCAAAAAGCAAGTCAACGCCAATGTCAGCAACGCCCTGAAGATAGGTTATATTCACAGGAATATCGTTGGGAACAATCGCAATATCATGGTTGTTTCGCCTGTCGATTGCCCGTTGTGTTAGAAATTCCTGTGGATTATCGATCGAATAAGGGGAATCGTTTTTATCAGTAAACTGAATGTAATACTTATCAGGAGCTATTTGTCCTATAGCCTGAATTCCAATAAATAATATTGAAAATAAAGCAAGAGTAATTTGTTTCATTATTTTACTTTTAAGATTTATAAGGGGACAAAGATAATGAAGATTGGTTGCCTGTGTGGAAACAATCTAAACAAAAATAGTTAAGAAAGAATGATAATAGGCAATCGACTTAGTTTTCTATTTCAAAAACGTTGTTCTCATCATTTGTATCCGGGATCAATTCATCCCCTAAAACAACACTTTTTATTTGCTTATCTTTTTCGAATTGAAAAACAAGCGCAGAATTGCCACTACTCCAGACAGAAGTTTTCCTCTCAATTTCTTCTTCACTACCATCTGAAAATTCTACTATCAGTTTAACTGGCAGAGGCAGTCCTCCATAATTCTCAATAACAACCTGATTGTCCAAAGTTACTTTTTTGATCCCCAAATCGGCATAACTACGTGTAAAATACCAGGGTTCGAAAAACCATCCAAGTTCCTGTCCGCTAACAGCAGAAAAAGTATTAAAAAAATCGTAAGGGATTGGGTGCTTGCCTTTCCAGCGATCGATATAAACATGCAAGGCCAACTTAAACAAACTATCTCCCAGGGCATCCTGCAAATAATAATACGACATGGCCGAACGGTTGTAAGCATGAACACGATAACTATTGTAATCGCCAATCTGATAAGACAATGTCATAAGTGTGACTTCCTTTTCGGTACCGCTCATTGCTTCAAACCGATGCATTACCCGTTTAAAATAATAGTACTTGGGATAATATTTTTCCATAAAGCCAATAGGTAAAAAAGCTGCCCAGCCTTCATCCATCCATGCATATTTACGTTCGTTGGTTCCCATAAAAAACGGAAAATAAGTATGAGAAATCTCGTGGAATAGTGTGGCATATGAATCGGCCTCGTTCTCAGGATCGCCATTATTGGCCATCATGGGCGTTTCCATTCCTCCTCCTTTTCTCCCATTGCTAACACTTGTCATGTGGTTGTATGGAAAAGGATATCCGGGCAACTCCTCCGACATATAGGCGACACTTTTGCGCGACCATTCTGCAGCACGACCATAAGAACGTGGCGAATCGGTAAAAACAGCATCAGTAAACACAGATCGCATGCTTGCAGAGTCGACAACAATGGAAGTCCCATCCCAGTTAGAATGCAAGGCTGCTGCATAGGAAAAATCAGAAACTCCTTTGGCGACAAAATGCCAGATATTTGTATTGTTTGTTTTCAACACCTTATTGCTCTCACGGTCTTCGGAAGTAATAATATGTACCACTTTATCAGATTTCCTTGCGTTTTCCAATTTCTTCAAAGTATGCTTGCTGAAAAGCTGTTTCTCGTTCTCAAGATTTCCTGTTGCCCACAAAACAAAAGCGGGAGGTGCTTTAATTTTCACATCGAAATCATTGAAATCGTTGTAAAACTCCACAGCCCCATAATACTCAATTTTATCCCATCCGTCAATATCGTCATAAACAGCAATTTGCGGATACCAATAGGCGATAAAAAACCTACCGTCACCATAATTACCCATTCTTGCCCATTTTTTTTGCGGGATGCTTATTTCCCAATCCACCTCAAATGTAATCGAGTCTCCAGGAAGGATACCTTCTTTCAAATTCAATATTAAATTTGTGGGGGTTTTAGTCGTTTCAGCAATCATGTTTTCACCTTCAGAAGAATGAAACACTTTCATGTTTTCATAAAGCATCCCATCTGTCAGATCTTGGCCACCGATTGGCCAGTTGCGGGCTGTCCCTTTTTTGTAGAAATCGGCATAAATACGAACAACCATTTGTTTTAAAGTATCGGGACTATTGTTAAAATACTGTACACTTTCACTGCCAATCAAAGTACTTTCGTCAGAAAGTAACTCAGCCTCAATAGTATATTTTGCATGGTTTTGCCAATAGAATACACCCGGATTTCCATCAAGCGAGCGCGTACCACTTCGGAATGCCTTTTTTACTTCAGTGGGCAAAGACTTGGTTTGTGCCTGGATATTAATCATTTGAAATCCAAAAAGCATGAGTAAAATATAAACTGGAAACGTTTTCATTATTTGGTTTTTGAGATGAATACAGAAATTGTGCGGTAAAAATAAAGATTAACAGAATTGATTTGCCGTTCCGTTGAAAAAAATGATAGTAAGTGTAATGGATTTGAAATCCTTATCCCTTTACTTCCAAATTCGGAAATCTGGAAGAGCACGTAGTTGGTATATTTTGATAACAAAAGAAGTATTAATTTTGCCACATTATGCGCATCGATATTATTACCTTATTTCCTGAAATGTTTGAAGGACCTTTTTCGCACTCGATTGTAAAACGGGCAAAAGAGAAAAAGTTAGCCGAAATCCACCTGCACCAATTGCGGGATTACTCAACCAACAAACACCGAAAGGTAGATGATTACCCATTTTCGGGAGGAGCAGGAATGGTTATGATGATAGAACCCATTGCCCGCTGCATAGAAACTTTGCAAAATGAGCGGGATTACGATGAAGTAATCTACACCAGCCCTGATGGCGAATTGTTTGACCAGGCTTTGGCGAACCAGGTTTCCATCTACAAAAACATCATCATCCTTTGCGGCCATTACAAAGGTGTAGATGAACGTATTCGAGAGCATTTTATCACCAAAGAAATTTCTATTGGAAATTTTGTCCTTTCGGGAGGAGAATTGGCAGCAGCAGTAATTGTTGACAGCCTTGTACGGCTTATCCCTGGTGTATTGGGCGACGAAAGTTCAGCCCTTAGTGATTCGTTTCAGGACGGAATGGTTTCTCCACCGGTTTATACCCGGCCCCGTGATTTCAAGGGATGGGAAGTTCCTGAAATTCTATTATCGGGCAATGAAAAGCTTATCTTCGAATGGAAAAACGAACAAGCATTACTACGAACAAAAGAGCGCCGTCCCGGTTTACTGGACGAGTAAAAATAGAACAGCAGAACTGTTCACCTTATGGCAAATTTACTGATCAATCAATCTCAGGAAAAACCTGCTAACAAAACGATGTGGAAAACAAATAATTATTTTCAATCTTTTTATTTGCTCTTTACAAAATAGCTGTATATTTGCACTCTTTTTGAATAGGCACTTGAAACTCTTAATACAATGGGCAAGAACGAATTAATTAAACTGGTAGAAGATTCTGTAGCGATAAAAGAATTTCCAATATTTAAAGCCGGGGATACCATCACGGTTACCTATAAAATTAAAGAAGGAAATAAAGAGCGTTTACAAAAGTACCAGGGCGTTGTTTTACAGCGTGTAGGCAGTGGCCCTTCAGCTACTTTTACAGTAAGAAAAATTTCTGGAAACATTGGCGTTGAAAGAATTTTTCCAATTTCATCACCATTTCTTGAGGAAATTGTTGTGAACAAAGTAGGTGTTGTAAGAAGGGCTCGTATTTTTTACTTCCGCAACTTACGAGGTAAAAAAGCAAGAATTAAAGAAAAAAGGATGTAAATCTTTTTTGAAAGAACAAAAAAAAAACTCCGGTCACATTGGCTGGAGTTTTTTTTTGATTCGTTTTAAACCTTCCAGGCTGCGCAACTCCTGAAAGCGTTTTGATTCCCTCCCCTGCTGCAAGCGTCTTTGTTTGCAGTTTTAATAAAACCTCAATTAATTTATGACGCTTGAAACAGGAAAGCGTTTTCAAAGCAAGGCTTCCATATCTTTCAGACGCTGGAAGGTTTTCTACAAAGCCCTTTGTCGCACGACTTCGTACAATATTACACCGGTTGCAACAGATACATTTAGCGATTCTATTTCACCAAGAATAGGGATTTTTACTTTTAGATCCGATCGTTTTAAATACTCCTCCGAAACGCCATCGCCTTCCGATCCCATAATAATAGCTAACGGACCGGTGAGTTTCGTATCAAAAAGTGTTGACTCTGATTTTTCTGTAGAAGCAACTACTTTCAGTCCGCTGTTCTTTAAAAAATCTAAAGTAGTCTTGAGGTTATCGCTCCTACAAACGGGTACTTTAAAAATTGCCCCGGCTGAAGATTTAATAGTATCAGAATTAAGCTGTGCCGTATTTTTTGAAGGAATAACCACAGCATCCACACCCGAACATTCGGCAGTACGCAAAACAGCACCAAAATTCCGCACATCTGTTATCCTGTCTAAAACTAAAATAAAAGGCTCCCTCCCCTGCTCATAAATTCCGGGCATTAAGTTTTCAATATTAAAAAAATGGATGGGGGAAACAAAAGCGATAACCCCCTGGTGATTTTTTCGGCTGACGCGATTTATCTTTTCAGGAGGAACAAACTGATAAGGCACATCCCTTTCTTTCAATAAAGCCATCAGTTCTTTTAGCGTTGAACTCTGTAAGCCCTTCTGAACAAGCACCTTTTCTACTTCCTTATCAGAGTTTATCGCCTCGATTACCGGGTGAATTCCGTAAATCATTTCCTGCTTAATTTCTTTCTTCATCTTTCAAGCTTAATGTCAAATTTTATCTTTACTTTTATCATACAAAATTATTCATTTGGATGAAGCGCTTGTTAAAAATATCTATTCTCTTTGTTTTATTTACTTCCCAACCCGGATTAATAGCTCAGCAATGGGTTAAGCCTAAACCTTTAATGACAAAAAACATACTGAAAACTTTCTTTGAGACGCACTTGATGTATCCTATTGATGCAATGAAATACAAAGAGGAAGGCACAGTTGTTATTGCTTATTCGGTAAATGAAAATGGAATCATTGAAGAACGTCACATTCTTCAAGCAGTATCTCCATCCATTGATGCAAGTGCATTGCAATTGTTCGACCTTATTTTATGGAATCCTGCAACGAAATATGGAAAACCAGTAAGTTGTCCTGCTTCAGAAAACAGCGGATTCCCAATAAAATACAATATCAAGAAATTTAATAAACTGGTAAAAAAAAGAGGCTATCATTTTATAAATCCGGCATCTCTTCACGTTGACGAAAGCAAAAAAATATACAATGTAAACCAGGTAGAAGAGCTTCCATTATTTATTAGCGATTCCATTTTCAGCACAGATAGCGAGGCGGTTGATAATTATAATCCGAAACAACAAAAGAGCATTAGAACACCAAATATTAATCCTTCTTCCACAAGCGCACTTAATCAATTTATTTACAGTCAGATTACTTATCCGGAAGAAGCCATTCGCTTGAATATTTCCGGTGTTGTCCGACTGGCTTTTGTAGTTGAAATAAATGGACTTCTTTCCAATTTAGTTGTAAAAGAAACTGTTGGTGGTGGCTGTACAGAGGAGGCTGTTAGCATTGTACTAAAAACAAAATGGATTCCAGGCATGAAGGATGGCCTCATCGTAAGAACGCTTATTGAGCTTTCAATCAAATTCGAGAATCCTGCAAATCTAAAAAACAAACACATTCCCAATCAGTCGAATAGCGGAATGTAGGAGGGTGAGAAGAAAAGGAAATACTGGAAATAGGAGTATAAGGTGCAAAATAGTGAGCGTCCCGATACAGTAGATGTTTTTTTTTCGCAATTTCTATCCAGAAACCTTAGCATCCATATACATTACACCTTTTCCCCTTATTCCCCGATAACAAATTTTACCTTTCTAAGGTATCCGAATTTAAGTAAATTTGCGCTCATTTTTAACTAAAAACTACACAATGGAAAATGTTGACAATTTAAATGGAAAAGCCAGTGAACTAATTGCATGGCTAACAGAAATGGGCATGGCCTGGGGCCTTAAACTACTTGGTGCTATTGTTGTTCTGCTAATTGGTCTTTGGATTATCAAAGCCATAACGAACAAAGTAAAGAAAACGATGGAAAAGAAAGATACTGATGCATCACTAAGATCATTCTTACTAAGTATACTTGGCCTGACACTGAAGATTCTTCTTTTCATCAGTGTATTATCAATGCTGGGAATTGAAATGACCTCCTTCATTGCTATCCTTGCCATGGCTGGATTGGCGATAGGTATGGCTTTATCAGGGACACTACAAAATTTTGCAGGTGGTGTAATGATCCTGATTTTCAAACCCTTTAAAGTAGGCGATTTTATCGATGCCCAAGGTTATATGGGAACTGTAAAAGAAATTCAGATATTTATTACTATTCTGAAAACTCCCGATAACAAAACGGTAATTATCCCCAATGGTGGCTTGTCCACCGGAGCTTTGACCAATTTTAGCACCGAGCCTACACGCCGTGTTGACTGGAGCTTTGGTATTGCCTATGGCGATGATTACGATGTAGCAAAATCAATGGTCCTTAAGCTGATAAAAGCAGATAAAAGAATCATGACCAACCCGGAACCATTTATTGCCCTCGGCGAAATGGCTGACAGTTCAGTAAATATTACTGTCAGGGTTTGGGTAAATGCCGCTGACTATTGGGGTGTACATTTTGATATGAACGAATTGTTCTACAAAAATACTGACAAGCATGGCCTTAGCATTCCATTCCCGCAAATGGATGTACACCTTGATAAAGTGTAACTTCAATCTTTTTTACACTCATTAGTGTGGAAGAATCATAGATATTAAAAGATGGTCAGCAGTAAAAAAATGTTGACCTTCTTTCTAATCAATTGAGGTGTGTAATGATAAAGCAAATTACAAATCACAATAGTCAAATAACAAATAATAATCAATCTTCAAATAACAAAAAACAAAGACGCACTGTGAACAAGAAATATTCCTGAACAAATAATCGATTTTACAAATTGATACCCAGCGTATTGTGTAATATTTTTGTTTGTTTAGTTTGGATTTTAAAAAGTTGGTTTTTGTAGTTTATTTGTGATTTGTATAGTTGGTTATTGTGATTTCATTTTAATTGTTACCCACTATAAACGACAAGGAACCAATAATACAATACACTTTTCCTTCTTATATTCATTCCAAATTAAATTATATTTGCCGCCAAATTAAACAACAAAAATCAATGATTATTATGAAAAAACTATTACTCTTAGTCTTACTCACTACAACAATTGCTGCAAGTGCACAAAAAGTGGGTGACACCATTCATGCCGGTAACTGGCTAATTTCAGGTCAACTAAGCCTGAACCTTTCTCAATCTTATTTTTCCAATTGGGCCGCAGGTGGATCCAGTAACTTAACAACAATTGGAAAATACACCATGAGTGCAGATTACGCAAAAGACAGACACAGTTGGAACAACTGGCTTGATCTTGCTTTGGGCTATTCCTTTTTTCAAAATGTCAGTCCAATGATTAGTGAAGACAAAATTGAATACATCACCAGTTACAATTATGAATTAAAAAAACCCTGGTATTTTTCTGTCGTTGGAAAGTTTGCTACACAATTTGCCAAAGGTTACGATTATGAAGTAGATTCAACAGTCAATTTCTTATCAAAATTTATGGCACCGGCTTATTTTGATATTGGCCCCGGTATTAAATACGAACCAACCGATTGGTTTTTTGTAAACTTTTCACCGGCTACTGCTTCCTGGGTATATGTTGGTGACCAACGCCTTGCCAACAATGGTGCTTTCGGACTGACGCCTGCTGAAAGAGATGCAAATGGTGATGTTATAGAAAATGCAAGTAAACTAAGGACCATGTTTGGGGCTAAGTTGATGGCTGTATTACAATATGAGATTGTGAAAAATGTACACCTGGGAACAAAACTTGAATTGTTTTCAAATTATCTGGAGAACCCACAAAACATTATTGTAAACTGGCAGGTATTGCTCGGCTTTACAGTAAACGGCTGGTTAAATATTGACCTGCAAACAACCTTGTTGTACGACGATAAAATTATGATAACCGACAAAGATGGTAATATTGGGCCACGCGTTCAGTTTAGGGAGATACTAATGCTAAGTGTTAACTTCAGTTTCTAACAATAGAAAGAAGGAGAAAAATAAGTTTCTATCACGAATTTAATGGGGCAGCTTAAGAACTTAAAAATGCTCAACACTCAATAAACAACATTCAATTCTCAAGTGTTCTTAAATAAATTTATTCCAGAATAATTGGGAAGGAAAATGACAACAAATCAACTGTGTAATTATTGATGCTAACAGCCAGATATACAAATGATTTATAAATTCTACTGTTATTTAGCCTCTCTTTTTAATGCTTATTGTTTATTGAGTGTTGATTATTGAATATTTTATCTCCCCACTAAAATACCAATAGAACCAAAATAACAAACCGGAAAGTGTTGGAGTCAACCTCCACGCTTTCCGGTTTTTTTATTGAATGAATTCTGTATAGAAGTCAAACGGTCGTTGTGCTACTAATCGTAATCTTTCCGCATAAACTGAATGCGTTCAAAAGACGCATCAATGGTCTGTTCCTCGAGTGATCTCCCCCTGAATTCGCCAATCGAATCAAAACGGTGTTCTAGCATCCAGCCTTCTAAATCCTTCAGTATTTTTTCAATAACTTCAATGCCGTTCAGGTAAAGTGTGCTACACAATTGTACGGCCTTTGCTCCTGCAAGGATTTGTTTTACCACACCCGAATAATCGTGCACACCCGTTGAGGCAGCCAAATCGCAAGGCAGGTTATTGCCTGTCATCAGGGCAATCCAACGCAGTGGAACATTTAATTCTTCGGGTAATGACATATGTGTATCCGGCATCACTTTCAGCGTGTTAATGTCGATATCCGGTCTGAAATAGCGGTTAAACAAAACCAGTCCGTCAGCACCTTCTTCAACCAGCCGTGTTGCTACCGAACAAAGGTTGGTAAAATAATAACCCAGTTTTACCGACACCGGAATCGTCACGTGTTTTTTTACTTCTTTCAAAATATCATAATACACTTCCTCAATCTCACAGCTTTTTTGCTCGTTGTTGAAAGGGAAAATTGCAATATTAAGTTCCAGCGCATCGGCACCAGCATCCTCAATAGCCTTTGCAAATTTGGGCCACTCTTCGGCACTTTGGCAGTTGATACTTGAAATGATTGGCACTCCGGTTTCAGCCTTCACCTCTTTAATAAACTTGAGGTAACGATCAAGGTTGGCTTCAACCGAAAGGCCTACAACATGCTCATTGGCCTCGGGGAACCAATAGTAAATATTGTTGTCCCGGCTGTTGCGCAATCTCGATTCGGCTTCAAGCCTGATTTGTTCCTCAAACAATGATTTAAGCACGATAGCACTTGCACCATACTTGACACATTGTTTGATATTTTTCAGGTCTCCAGTCAGTTTTGAACTGCTGATTATTAGTGGGTTCTTTAATTTCAACCCCAAATATGTTGTGCTTAAGTCCATTCTTTCAACATTGTAATGGGTA
>QMPA01000102.1 GCA_003650365.1 Bacteroidota bacterium
AGCCTTTAAGACGAAAGAAAAACGAAGAAAATAGCAAAAATACTGCTCAAAAATCAGAAAATGGGCATCAAATGAATAAAAAATTGATCAAAGAATAAATTGGCTGGTTTTGCAAAGGTCTCGTTATGTTAGTTTTATTCTGGATTACAAGAAGTTCTGCTTGCCAATATTTATCGTGCATTCATATTTCCACGAGAATCTACTGAACGGTAACGATATGGTCCGGGAAGACGAGGCAAAGTTCTGCGGTCTTCTTTTTGTGGTTTCAAGTCTTTGTTATTTGTACCGCTATTATCAGGTATTGTAATTCCAATGCCAGGAAATGGCATTAATTTTAGTAGGTCCATCCAGTTACCAAAAGAGGTAATAATATCAGGAGGAAGGACATCTTGAGCGGAAATTTGGATGTGAGGCTTTGAAGTTTGTTCATGATTAATAGGCATTTTTCCTCCGTCATCAGAGTAGGACTGTGCGCTTACAATTAAGCCGCTGATTAACAGGGCAAATACGAGAATTAATTTTTTAGTTTTCATGACTTTAGTTTTTAAAGGGTTGTTGTTAAATTATTTGTGATTTGGTTCTGTTTTTATTTAATGGATTGTGATGTTAGTTCTATTAGTGGCCACCAAATTTCTGGTGGCAGATTAGTTTGGGCTATTTTATTCCTACTTATCGTTCTGCAGTCCTACGATTTACATTTGATGTGCCATCAATATTTGGTCTTGGTGGCCTGGGTTTTGTCCAGTACTTTGGAAACAATTTGTTCTCTTTGTCATTAATAGCACGCATATACATACTGGGTACACCGCTGAACTCTTGATCGTTACTGTCGCTTAAATCGTAGCCACGTGATGTTGGGTGAGCTTCGTTATAAAGCGTATTGTAATAGATTCCCGACAACAAATCGTAGAGGTTAAATCCGAATAGATTTGTGCCGTTTTCAGGAGACTCTGCGTTTAGCGTTGACTGTTCAAGCATTGCAGCTTCTTCATTACTTATGTAAGTCTGGGCGCTTACAAACATACTGGCCATCATCAGGACGAGCATTGTCATTACTTTTTTAGTTTTCATGATGTTCTCCTTTTTTTTTAATAAGTTAGTAAATAATTGAGTTTTTGTTTTCATCTTTTCGTTTTTTGCCCGCAGCTGTCGGGACGGTTTTTGATGAAACTTTCAATTGTAAAAGTACTTCAGGGGGAGAGAAAGTGTTAGAAGCCCTGTTTCATTTGCTAACAGGAAGGTTACATTACTAACACTAATGTTTCAAATAATGCCATTTTTGTTACATGGGTAGTAAAACAGTAAAAAAAGCAAGAAAAAAGATGTGTCAAATAGGTTTTTTTGGCGCTTACAAAAGCCAATAATTCTTATGTAGAAGGGTGGTGTCTTTCAGCAAATTCTGAGGGGGTAAGCCCAAAATGTTCATTAAAACATTTTGCAAAATAGGATAGATTGTTGAAACCCACATCATAAGCAATTTCTGTAACATTGCCGGCTTGTTTCGATAACAACAAAGCGGCACGCTTGAGGCGCAATGTACGCACAAAAGTACTGGCCGATTGATTGACAATTGCTTTCAACTTGCGGTGCAACTGCACCCTGCTCAATGCCATTTCCTGCCCAAACATCTCCACGCTAAAATCAGGATTGTCCATATTTTCCTCTACCACCTTAATCGCTTTCTCTACAAATCTCTGATCCATTGAGGTTATTCCACTGTCTTTAATTTGAGCAAGTGGCGATTGTTCTGGTGAATGATGATTCCGGGTAAAGAACTCCCTAAGTTTTTTGCGTTGGTTGATCAGGTTTTTCACCCTTATCAACAGTTCTTTACCTTCGAATGGTTTTGTTAAGTATGCATCAGCACCCGCTTCAAGTCCTTCAATTTTGCTGTCCGACCCGGCTTTGGCTGTAAGCATAATCACAGGGATATGGCTTGTGCGTTCATCCGTTTTTAGTTTGTCGCACATCTCATTACCATCCATTTTTGGCATCATTACATCACTGATTATAAGGTCGGGGATTTGGGAAACTGCTTTCGAGAACCCTTCTTCACCATCTTCAGCTTCAATTACATTGTAGGTATCGTCAAGATAACTGCCGATGAAAGTGCGCATGTCGGCATTGTCCTCAACAATCAGTATTATGGGTATATTGTCATTGACCAGCTTTTCGTTAAATTCGGAAGCGATTTCCTGAAGTATTTTTCCATTCTCTTCTTGCATCGAGGCTTCATCCTCGCAATCTATTTCCAATTCTTTTTTGCCTGCCTCGTCCAGAATGGAAACATCTGTTAGTACACTACCGTTGGAGAACGGTAGGAATACTGAAAATGCCGAGCCCTTACCTTCTTCACTATCAACCCATATTTCACCCAAATGCAATTTAACAAGTTCTTTGGTAAGCGATAAACCAATACCTGTTCCTTCTTGCATTTGTTTTGGTGAATCTTCGGCCTGGTAAAAGCGGTTAAAAATATAAGGAATACGGTCAGCAGGTATTCCCGACCCATTGTCACTTACTTTTATTTTGATTCCGGGCCTATTGTTTTTTGGATAGGTAAAAGGATTTATTTCGACTTTAATATGGCCTTTTTTACTTGTGAACTTAAAAGCATTCGACAAAAGGTTAAACATGATTTTTTCAAGCTTGTCACGATCCACAAGCATTTTCAGTTTTTTCTTCCTTGATTTAAAGGAGAGTGTTATTTCTTTTTGATCGGCCAAAGAAGAGAAGGACTGAATATATCCCTTTATCAACAACACCAGCTCTTCTTCTTTTGTATGAAGCTTCATATTTCCCGATTCCAGTTTTGAAAGACTCAACAACTGGTTGATGAGTTTTTGAAGACGAAGTGCGTTGCGCTGAATAATTCCTAGGTCTTCGACACATGTTTTGTCGCTTGTTCTACCCAGAAGTTTGTCGAGTGGTCCAATTATTAATGTTAAAGGTGTACGAAACTCGTGCGAGATATTGGCGAAGAACCTTGTTTTTATTTTATCCAGTTCAGCCAGGCGTTCACTTTCTAAATGTTCTATTTCTAGTTGCTGTTTCAGTTGTTGCCTTTTTATTTCATAACGTCGCGAACCATAAAACAAACCGAAAATAACTAAAGCGTAAATAATATTCGACCACCAGGTATTCCAGGGTGGTTTTGAAATATTAAGAACAATACTTGCACCTTGCTCATTCCATATTCCATCATTATTTGAGCCTTTTACCTTAAATATATAGTTGCCTGGTGGAACGCTGGTATAATTCGCATAGCCCCTGTTTCCGGGATAAACCCAATCATCATCATAGTCTTCCAACTTGAAGGCATAAAGATTCTTTGATGGATTTAGAAAATCGAGGGATGCGAAATCAAACGAAAAATAATTTTGGTTGTGTTTCAGTTTAATCTGTGTCAACTCGCTAATACTGCTATCCAGTTTAACAGGATTGTTCCTTATTTTAAAGTTGGTAAATACAATTGGGGGCACCTGCTCATTCCTTTGCAAACTATCCGGGTTAAATGTAAAGAAACCTTTTTCAGAATATTTTCCGCCGCCAACAAACAAAGAACCATCAGCATCTTTATAAAAAAAGTAGGGAAATATATCATTAAAAGGAAGTCCATCCTGTGTACGGTATGCCTTCGATTTTTCTTTTTGTTTGGAAGAAGGGTTAAACATTAGGAATCCATTCTCCGTTGACAGAAACAGATTCCCCTGTTTATCAGATTCAAGGTGGTATATATATTCTGCACCCAAACCATTTTCGCTGGCTATACTCTTAAACTGTTGTTTTTTACGAAAAAACTGATTGACACCACGGCTTGTGGCTATCCATAAATTTTTGTTTGCATCCTCACGAACAGTATTTACAATATTGCTACTGATACTGTTCAGATCAGATGGATCATGTTTGAAATTGACAAATAGCATATTCTTCCGGTTCTCCGGACTGAGCATAAAAACACCATTACCATGTGTGCTTATCCACAAGCACTTTTTACTGTCTTCGTAAAACTTAAAGTTGTTGCTATTTGGTAAGGAAGAGTTGTTTTGATCATGAAAAAAAACGATCCTTCCTGAAGGTTTATCTTTTTGCAAAAGGCCGAGTGATGAACTGATCCATAAAATGCCGTAGCTGTCTTCAAATATTCTGTAAATAATATTGAGTTGTGATTTTTTGAATGATGTTTGTACGAATTTTTTCTTTTGCAAATTGTATTTGTACACACCCCCACCCGAATTTCCAAGCCATATTTCTCCTTCGCTGTCTTCGTAAATTGTCCGTATGTAGTTGTAGGATAACATTTTTTCTTGTTTCCCTGCAAAATCCTGATAAAAGACAAGTTTCATGTGTTTATCAAATTGAAACAAACCACCATCATGGCTTCCTACCCAAAGATTTCCGTGACTGTCTTTACAAAAACTTGAAGCTGACTGTCTTGCTTTTTTACCGTTTGGCACTTCCAAATTGTAGTAAGAAAACGGACTTTTCTGCAAATGAATATAATCAGCACCGGCACCTTCAGTAGAAACCCACAATGTTCCCCTATTGTCTAAGTATATCTCCCATAATATATTAGAACCAATGCTATTCGAATTCTTCGGATTGTGGACATATGCTTTAAAATGTCCATTTCGCCGGTCAAAACTAGCAAGGCCACCTGTAGTTGATAACCAGAAAATGTCTCCTTCATTGTCAGGATTAATTACAATACCTTGTATGTCGTTATCAATGATGCTTTCCTGATCGTTTTCCTGGTGGATAAATCTACTAATCTCACGTGTTTCCCTATCATAACGCAGCAAACCACAGTTCGTGCCAAACCAAAGTATGCCAGCATTGTCTTCTTCTATATCTCTGAAAGAGATATATTTATAGCCCGCTTGAACTTTGGAAAGTTCAGTTATTTTAAGGAATGTATTTGCTGCTTTATTAAACTGATAAAGTCCCTCATCTGTTCCAACCCAAAAAAACACCTTTTTTATCTTCAAAAAGTGACATGATAACATTGTCACCGCTTTTAAGGTGATTCGCGTCTGGTTTGTAAACGCTGAATTCTTTGGTGTCAGGATGATATTTATTCAAGCCATTATCAGTTGCAATCCAAAGTACACCTGAAGCATCTTGAAACAATAATCTTATCTTGTTATTACTTATACAACCAGGATCATTGGGGTTGTATTTAAAACGTTCAAAAGTTTCTGTGCTCCGGTTAAATTTGTTGAGCCCATTGGCTTGCGTTCCAACCCAGATACAGGCATCCTTGTCTTCAAACAAATAGGATGAAAGTAAATTGCCCGAAATACTACTTGAGTCGTCAGGCTGATACCGATACGATTTAAAACTTTGACCATCATATCTATACAAACCATTAATTGTTGCAAACCACATAAATCCCCTGCTACCTTTCAGTATTGAATATACCGTATGTGGCAAGCCCTGTTCGGGCGTAAGATGCTGGAATGTATAATCGGATTGCTGTGAATAAATAGCAGAATCCGGCCTTATAAGCAAGGCAAAAAAAAGTAAGAGGAGTGTGTTGACTTTCGTCACAGATTGGTTATTTTTTGTAAAAATACAACATTTGCTATGAATTGTCAAATGCTTTTATCGGTTAGTGATAGCGATTGTTGTACGTAATTCGTAATAAACCAGTGTCTGAAGGCAGATTGGTTTTTCCTCAGGCACTGGTTATTGGTTGGTAATTAGTAGCGCTATTCTATTAGCTCGGTAGTTATAACTATTTAGTTACGATTAGTTGTCCACTATTAACTTTGTTTCCAGCTTTTAATTTGTAAACGTAAATGCCTTTTGACAACGATTTGGCATCCCAGTTTATTTGGTGCATACCTGGCTGCTGTACTGTAAGTGGTGTTTCGCTTACGACTCTTCCCTGCATATCATAAACCACCATCTTCACCAGTTTTGTTTCCAGAAGCTCATATTCGATAGTTGCTGAACTTTTTATTGGTGATGGGTAAACTGCAACCTTAAGGTCCCTTAATTCTTCAATATCATCATCACCGGGAGGAAGACTTGCTTTGTACTCATAACAACCAATGTCAATTTTTTGTTTACAAATACGTTGCGTATTGGCCAGGTCATTACACGGGCAACACCATCCATCAGGAAAATATTTACATTCAATAGTTCCTGTTTCCAGGCAGGGCGAAAATGGGGACAAAGTATACGGACCATCATTGGTATTCAAAAATATGGGGTAGGCGTTTAACATTTCTTTAAATGTGCCAACAGTAGGAAAACCGCTAATTGCTTCAACACCACCTTCAAGATTACAATAAAACATTTTAATGGTCGACCTTTCGGACCGGATGTTAACCTGATCGCCACTCATGCCTGCTGTATTGTGCCACACAATACAGTTAAGTAAATAAGCACTGCTTGAAAGGCAATTATCAAAAGCCCCTCCCGAAAAAACAGCATGATTATCAGCGAAGGTACAACTTACAAACGATGGTTTTGAATGGTCATACACTTCCACAGCACCACCATAAGAAGATACACAATTGCTGTAAAACAAACAATTGTCTATAATCGGGTTTGAATATCCGTTTATTGCCAGGGCACCACCATAAGCTGCTAAATTGTAACGGAAAATACAATGTGAAATTCGAATGTCGGAATACCACAAACTAATTGCGCCCCCTGAAGGAGCTGTTTTACTGTGGTGTAATGCTTTGTTGTATTCGAAAGTGCAATGCCGGATAAGTAGTTTACTAAAGTTCCTTACCCCAACAACACCGCCAGAATTATAGGGCGATTCGCTTTGTGCACGACCATACTCAAGGTGGCAATAAATTAATTTAGATGTATCATTATCGCTATTGGTACGGGGCCACCAAATACCTCCCCATCCTTCGTTTTTATCGACAGCCGTAAAATGGATAGGTTGCCGATCGGTACCAACCGCATGTAAACGGCCATGGATGTTCACCCTGTCGTTGGTCTTAAAAAGAACCTCAACACCAGGTTCAATAAATAGTGTTGTACCATTGTTAACGTAAATAGCCCCTTCAATTGTATAAGGGGATTTGTCGAGTGTCCATCTGCCTTCAACCTTACCAGGTGGGACAATGGTTTGTGCATGGATAAATGTTACGGCCAAAAAAAGAGCCAGAATAGTAAATAAATAGTTCGTTTTCATGATGACAATTTTTAAGTGTGACTAAATAGTTTGAATTCTTTCGTGTTTTTTGTCTTGTTTGCAAATTTTGAGTCATCGTCATTCAATAAAATTATACAGCTTTTTCAGAAATGCAAAATGCTGCTTTCAAATTGTTGTAAAATTACTACCGCAATATTGTTTTGGCTAACAATATGGTGTCAGATAGTAACACGGAGGTTACATTTTTTGGTAAACATTACAGAATCGGCATTGTTGAATGTTGTTTTTTGAATTTTTTATTATTCGAATTTATTGTTCATTTGAAATCCACCTTCTTTGTGGGTGGATTCTTTAATTTCAATCTGCAAAAAACAGCTTGGATTATAATCTTTGTAAATTGCAGCCATGTTTAATCTAATAACAATTCTTGGCCCCACAGCTACCGGGAAAACTGCACTTGCTTCTGGATTGGCTGCCTTAATCGGTGGAGAAATAATCAGTGCAGATTCCCGGCAGGTATACCGTGGAATGGATTTGGGCACCGGAAAAGATTTGAAAGATTTTGTGGTGGATGGAAAGCCCATTCCATATCACTTAATTGATATTGTTGATCCGGGATATGAATACAATGTATTTGAGTTTCAACAAGATTTTTTAAAAGCATTGAATGTTATTTCTGAAAGGGGAAATCAGCCCATTCTTTGTGGTGGTAGCGGCATGTATCTGGATGCAATTCTCCGGAATTACAAATTGGATAAAGTGCCTGAAAACAGGAAGCTTAGAGCGGAATTGCTGGAAGTTTCAGACGATTTCCTTGTACAAAAATTAAGATCTTACGGGCCAATTCACAATATTAGTGATACAGATAGCCAAGACCGCTTAATCCGTGCCATCGAAATCAGGGAGTTTGAAAAGAAATATCCCGATCTAAAAGGAGGACTTCCTGAAATCAGTTTCATTAATTTTGGAATCCGTTTCGAGCGGGAAATTATTCGCCAGCGGATAACAGAGCGATTGAAAAACCGCCTTGAAGAAGGAATGATCGAAGAAGTAAAACGTCTGTTAGGTAGCGGATTAAAGCCTGAACAGTTAACCTTCTATGGTCTCGAATACAAATACCTGACACTGTATGTAATCGGTGAGATTTCTTATGACGAGATGTTCTCAAAATTAAATACTGCCATCCACCAGTTTGCTAAACGACAAATGACCTGGTTCAGGAGAATGGAAAAAAAAGGTGTGAAAATTCATTGGATTGATGGTGAAAACTCGCTTGAAGAAAAGCTGGCTGTGATTGGGGGGATGTTGCCGGAATGGGAATAGGGAAATAGGGGTTATAAGGAAATAGGGGTTATAAGGGGAATAGGGGTTATAAGGAAATAGGGGAATAAGGGTTATAAGGGAATGTGGAAATAAGGGGGTGCGGAAATCGGAGGTTTTCAAGATAAATGGGTGGAACTTAGAATCAAATATCAGGCATCGATGTGATTAAATAACCTTAAGGCCATATTGCCCTTATTCCCCATATATCCTCATTTTCCCCCATCTTTTCACTTTTTCTTCGGCTTCAAAGGGTTCTCCATTTTAAGCATGTTTTTGGGGTTCATTTTTTGCACCCCGTCTTTCATGTCATTAATTTCTGAAGCAACGTCTTTAAGGTCGTTTGCAAGATCACTGTCTTCAGTTGCTTTTTTAAAATCTTTGATTCCTTTTCCCAGACCTCTGGCCAACTCTGGTATTTTCTTTCCCCCAAATAGCAGCAAAACCACCACTACGATCAATAGTATTTCATAACCCCCAAAAAATCCTGCAAATTGTATCATGACTCAGTAATTTGAAGCAAAGGTAAATAAAAAACAATCTTCAGTCCACAGTCTTCAGTCTACAATAATCATAGGCTGCCGACTGCCAACTACTAACTGAAAACTAATTCCCTTATCTTTGCCCCATTCCGGCAGGCTATTCTATCGCGTCTTATTTTTGAGCCGAGGAAAGTCGGGACAACACAGGGCGCCATACTTCCTAACGGGAAGGTCCTGGAGAAATTCAGGAACAGCAAGTGCCGCAGAAAATAACCGCCCCTACGGGGTAAGGGTGAAAACGTGGGGTAAGAGCCCACGCTGTACCGTGGTAACAGGGTAGAGGGGTAAACCTTATGGGTTGCAAGATCAAATATGCCGGCGATTGAGGGCTGCCCGCCCGATGCCGGTGGGTAGATTGCTAGAGCTGCACAGCGATGTGTAGCCGAGATAAATGATAGAACCAGACAGAATCCCGCTTATCGGCCTGCCGGAATTTTTTTAGTGGTCAGACGACTATACTCTGGCGCGCGAATTTTTGCGTGCAAGTGAAAACCGGGAAGACTCTCCCTCCAACCACCCATTCTTCCATCCTTCCAACAAAAAACCCCCACCCACACATTAAATCCCCCATTTCTCCGTTTAAGAACAATTGATTTGTTAATAAGTATCTTTTCCAATTTGCCCTGTCAGGAATTGAGTTTTATTTTTAGGGGTTCTAAATTCGTAGCATCCAATGAGAAGAATCTTTCAGATATTCAGTCTATTAGTGGTTTTTAGTTTGAGTACATTGCAGCTTTCTGCACAGAAAACCGTATACCACGATCCGCCACAAAAAACCTACAGGGAAGCCCTCAATTTATTTGAGCAACAGAACTTTGGTTCGGCCCGGGATTTTTTCACTTTGTATATGCAAGAAGAAGGAGATAAATCCAATACTTTTTACGAAAATGTATCTTATTACAATGTTGCTTGCGGCATTGCTTTACGCGATAAAGATGCTTTGCGGCAGGTGCAGCAATTTGTTGCTACTTATCCGGAAAGTGTCTGGTTGCCAAGCATTCAATTTGAGTTGGGGAAATTGTATTTCAGCAGCAACAAATACCGGCTTGCATTGGAGGCTTTCCGCAAAGTGTCGCCTTCAAAACTAAATAAATCACAACGGGCGGAGTATTATTATAAAGCTGGTTATTGTCAATTGAAACTAAGTAAACAAAATGCGGCTTTAAAATCTTTCCAAAAAGTAATATCAACAAAAAGTTCTTATGCCCGGCCAGCGAAATATTATACGGCACACATTTATTATCAGCAAGAAAAATACGACAAAGCCCTTCAAGGATTTAAAGCTTTGGAAAAAGACAAAAAATTCAAAAAAGTAGTGCCTGTTTATATGGTGAATATTTACTATAAGCAAAGTAATTATCAGAAAGTAATTGATGAAGGCAGTAAGTACCTGAACAGATCTGACCGTAAATCAAAGGGTGAAATTGCCCGCCTGATTGCCAATGCCTATTACAATCAGGAAGACTATACCAATGCGTTGAAATATTTTGAAATTTATGAGCCTACTGCAAAACAAGGTTCAGATGCTGACGAACAATACCGCATTGGTTATTCAAAATTCAAAAATCAGAAGTATAAACAGGCTATCCGTAATTTTCAGGATGCCAGCAAGAAAAGGGGAGAGTTGGAGCAAAATGCCTGGTATCATCTTGGGTTTTGTTACTTAGAAACAGGAGAGCAAAAGTTTGCCCAGAATGCTTTTTTGAAAGCTTACAAACTAAATACAAAGCAAGAAGTAACGACTGATGCATTATACAATTACGTACGCCTGACCATCGAAATGGGTGGTGACCCATTGAACGATCCGGTTACAACCATCAACCGGTTTTTAGAACAAAATCCGAATGGGCCCCGTACCAATGAAGGCTACGATTTACTAGCACAATTGTTCATGACTTCCAATAATTATGCGGCAGCTTTGCTGTCCATCGAAAAAACAGGGAAACCAAACCGGAAACTTTCCGGCGTTTACCAGCAGTTGGCCTATTGGCAAGGGGTCGAATATTTCAACCGCAACTCTTATGCCGACGCCATCGACTATTTTGATAAAGCACTGGTTTACACCCCTGATAAACAACTGAAATTGCAAACTATTTTCTGGAAAGCCGATGCACTTTACCGTCAAAAACAATTTGCTGCGGCTGCCATAGGTTTCCGTACTTTTCTACAAAGCAGTGGCGCATCCCAGTCTGAGTTTTACGGAATGGCGGCCTACAACCTGGCTTATTCAACATTCAACCAAAAGCAATACAGTTCAGCGATCAATGGATTTCAGCAATTCCTGAATCAAAGTGG
>QMPA01000103.1 GCA_003650365.1 Bacteroidota bacterium
CTGTTTCGGGATCAACAAATTCTTCCATTGCACTTACTTCAAAGAATTTGTCATTAAAGTTTGCCTTTCCCATTGGTGCACAACGTCCAATTGTAGTTCCCCTGTCACCAACTTTTAAACCAGCAGAATCAATCGTATTTACTTTGCTCGTAATCTCGGTTTTAAGCATAGCTTTTTTCCATGTTTTGGAACGCAATGCCAAAACCAGTCCGATGATGTTTATCCCAAGTGTAACCAGCAAAGTGATGTGTCCGGCTTGTGCGCCCTGTCGTGTGTATGCCATCCAAATACCAGTGGCCATCACTGCAAAACCGATAATACCTGCTACACCTGTTCCCGGAACAACCAGAATTTCAAGAACCAGCAGCGCTAGTCCGACAAGTATTAGAATGATAATTACTGACCACATAATAGCATCTTATTTTTTACACTAATCAACTCTGTTAAAACTTGGATTAAATTTTCTCGATTTTCTATTTGTATAATTTCTTCCCACTTGAAAATACACAATTGGACCTAAAATTGGAAAAAGCACAACAACAAGTATCCAAAGTATTTTTTGAGCTCTATCCTTGAAACTTGATTTAACAATATCGACAATTGCCCATATCCAAAGGCTAAGAGTTAGAATGACCAATACACTAATAAATACTATTTCCATGATTTAGCTTAATTAGAGTTTAAAGGATCTTTCTCCTCTCATTACTGAATCTCCACCGTCAAATTCCTATTCGACATTTCTTTAAAACATGCCTTCAGTTCAATAACAGCACCGTTTTTTATTGTGCATTTTCCTTTATAATGTGTAATCCATGCACAGGTTTCGGCTTGCAAAGGGTCGTGTTCGCAAACTTCTATCAAGCTATCAATCACAAAATCGAAACTATTGAAATCATCATTAAAAAGGATAAGCTTACTACGCTTGCCTTCTAATTGATCTGTTTCTGATGTAATTCCCGTTTTTTCTTTGGTAGCCATCAACTAAAAATTGAACAATTGCATTGGGTTCAAAGTTAAAACAAAATGGCAAATGAATACAAGTTGACTTAAATATTCCTTGAATTCTTGAAAACTTTCTGTATGTATTGCGCTTTCTTATTTTTGCAGTCCATGACAGCATTCAGAAAATTTGTAGTGAAACTTGAGGAACAACTGAGCAATAGCCTTCCAGGAACGGCTGCCCAAATTAAAATGGCACCCATTACCCGCCTGATTGAATTGGAGAGGGAACGGACTGAAGAAGAGCCAAGAAAGAGTGCGGTACTTATACTTTTTTATCCTGACAGAGAAAAAACCAAGCTAGTCTTTATTAAACGAGCAATTGACCAAACTGTTCATAGCGGACAAATTTCTTTTCCCGGGGGGAAATATGAAAATTCAGATATTAATTTGAAGATGACTGCTTTACGCGAAACTGAAGAAGAAATCGGGATTGATCCGAAACAAGTGACAATCATCGGATCACTCAGCAAACTTTATATCCCTCCAAGCAATTTTGATGTGTATCCCTTTGTTGGGTTTCTTCTGAAGAAACCACAATTAAATGGAAACCATGAGGTACAACATATTCTGGAAGTTTATTTTGACGAATTAAGAAAACCAGGTACTTGTGTTGAAAAAGCTATCTTTCACCGTACAGGAAAAGAAGTATTGGTTCCGTCCTATGCTATTCAAAACGAAATTATTTGGGGTGCTACAGCGATGATGTTGGCAGAACTATTGAAGATTACTGAAGGAACCTGAACTAAATTATACGCTCATTTTTCAACCTGCCGGGTGCAAGGCCACCCGTCAGGTTTGAAGAATAACCATTATTCCTCAATCACAATTTCGTGATTGATTTTGGCAACATGGCGCAACATTTCAGTAACACCACAGTAGCGGTCTTGTGATAGATTAATCGCTTTTTCCAGTTTTTCCATGGGCAAATCTTTCCCCTTGAAAATATAGCGGATATTAATTGTATGGTAGTATTTTGGGTGTACATCGGTCAATTCACCACTTACTTCAACATTGAAATAGTCAGGTTTTACACGCATTTTTGTCAGGATGGAAATCACATCCATTCCGGTACATCCACCCAAAGAAACCAGCGTTAATGGTTTTGGTTGCGGTCCACGATTTTGCCCACCAACAGCTTCAGTAGCATCAATGGCTATTTTAAAATTGTTTACTTCGGCTTCAAAGGACATTTCACCTGTCCATGTTATATTTACTGCTTCACTCATGTTTTTTCTTTTTAAAATTTTGGCAAAAATAGAAAATATGGGTAAATGAATAGAACTATGTTTTTTACAATGCTTGTGATTTGGGTTGGATACAACTTAGACGCAGATTTATTACGATTTGATTTGGATGCAATTTACCCGCGGATTTATTATGATTGTTATGATTTGATTTGTGCTTTCATTCAAAATTTAATATTCAGGATTCGATATTCATTGCATTAATTATTAAATCCAATACTACCCGGAATAATACCTGCGGAAATAGTGTCCAGAATTTGCCCTTCCGGATTGAAGCGATAAACCAAGCCATCGCGAGTGTAATCAAGGGCATCGGTCAGGTAGATTTCATTGTTTTGTTTATCTACGGAAATAGCATAAGGCAGTTCGGCAACTCCCTGAATAAAAGGCTCAGTCGGGATTTGCGTTTCATTTATCGACATCCTGAAAACGGATTGGTTAATGAAATACAATCTGTCTCCTTCTTTATTTATTTCCAACGCAGTTGGTGAGTTGTTTATGTCAGGGAATACGATGGTTTGCAATACCTTTCGCTCTGCGGGATTGATTTGCCACAAACTTGCTTTTTCGGTATTCTCGAAACCGCCACTACACAGCACCCACAACATTCCGTTTTTGTCAATCACCATGCTGTTGGGTTCGATGCCTACTGTAATTGAATCAATCAAAATATCCTGCAAACTGTTTACAATCATGATTTGGTTATTCGTCTTCGATTGATTGTAAGCCGACCAATTGGCAATAAATACCTCGTCTCCGATTTTGAGCATTTCCTCACTTGTTCTCCCTATTTCAATTTTTCCGAGGATGGTAAAATCTTGTGGATTGATGATTGTTAATTTTGAACTACTGAGGTCTGAAATATAAGCTTTGTTGTCATCAATAAATAATATGTGGCGGGGCGAAACCAAATCTGTTATTTTGCCTTCGTATTTTGCCGTTTTTCTATTGATAATATAAATCAATCCAGAATTATTGGCGACAATATATGCCCTTTCTCCATAAACTGTAATGCTCTGTGCCACATCGCCAAGTGGAGCATTGTTCTGTTTATAGAACAGCTGATTCGTTGTTTTCTTCGTTTCAGATTCATAGTAAGTCAGTGAAGCATTTCCTGAATTGTAATTGCCTTCGTTGATAATAAAAATACCTTTGCCCAACTCATCCGGATTGGGTTCGGGTGGTGGATTGTCTTTGTGACAGGAAGCTATGAAAAGCAGTAGTATTAGTATTATTGCATTTGTTTTTTTCATATCGGACGTTTCTTTTGTAAATCGCCTACGGCGAATGTATTACTTTAAGTTCTTTTTACAATAATGAAAACCGCTACGCGGTATTGTTCTATTTTGTATATTTTGCCCGTAGGGCATCCATTTTTGTAAATAAAAATTAAGAACGCATTATTCCCCGTAGGGGATTGATGTGTAAACCTTTTAAAGGACTAATTAATTCAGTAAAAACCGCAAACTAATCTCATAATTTCTTCCAGGCATTGCCCGCCAGAGAATGGCCTGGTAACTCACATTAAAAACATTATTTGCTTTACCTTTCAATTCAACGCCGATTTTTTTCATTTTCCATAGTTTTCCCAAGGAAATATCATTGAGCCAATAATCTGGTAAAACATCGGGAAATGTATCAGTTGAATTCATTGTTGTTTTTCTTTCGCCTGTATAATTCACTGACCAGCGGAGGTAAATTCCATCATAAACTAAATGGGCAAATCCGTTGGCGTTATGTACCGGAACGTAAATCAATTGTTGTCCGGAAAAACCTTTTTCCTTTGCCAAATCGCTCTCGTCAGTTGTGTGGGTATAAGCATAATTTGCACGCAATTGGTAATCCACTTTTTTTATGCTGCCTAGTAAACGAAGAGAAGTCTCAATGCCCCTTGCATGCACCTGTGCGATATTCTCGGGAGTCCAATATTGGTAGTTCCCCGGTTTCCATTGAATCCAATCTTTTATTTGTGATGTAAACAAACTGACATCTGCATTAAGATTAAGTGAACTGTTAAACCTGCGTTTGTAATTCAATCCACCTTCAATTTCAAAAGCATTTTCTGGCTTCAAGTCTTCATTCCCACCCGGAATCCAATAAAGGTCGTTTAAAGATGGTAAATGAAAATTGCGTGAAATGCTTGCCCGAATATTTAAATCTTCGTTTGGAAGCAATTGGTAATTAACAGCAAAAAAGGGCATGATTGGTAAAAATTCTCCATCAGTAAGTTCCTGTCGTAACAAGAAATCTAAAGCCAGTCGCTTCCAAAAGGTTTTCTCAATCCTGACAAACATGCCAGTTGAGTTTCTATGTTTCTGCTCTATGTAATTTGATGTTTTGACTTGTTCATGACGCAAGTCCAGCCCTGCCGAAAACAGAAATCCTTCTCCAAATTCCCTGTCCAATTTTACTTTCCCAAAATAGACGTTTGAAGTATTTCTTGAATCGATAAGTGTATCCGTAATTCCTTCTTCAACTGTCTCCAAAAAATACAGCAATTCTTCATGAAACCAGGCAGCGCTGGCCTCTATCCGTGTTTTTCTTTTGTGAAAATTCCATGAAAGTACATTTCGCGAGGAGAAATTATGTTGGTATTCCGAAGGGTTTCCGCCTTTTAAAACATTGGTCATTGTTGCCGGAATATTTCTGTCGTTCCATTGGTTCCAACTTATAAGGCTGATTTGCTGAGCGTCAGAAATTAAGTAGGCAAACTGTTGCGTAAAGCCAATATTCCTGATTTCAGCATTTTCCTGCTTCATCCGCTCGGCGGGTAGAATGGCATTGTTATAATACTCAAAATCATTTTCCGATGATTGATAATCAAATCTTGTATTGGAAATAAAATTTCCTGAATGAAGGTTTAGGGCGGCTGTAGTGATGTAAGTACTATAACTTCCAAACATTTGCGAAACATCTAAAATGGGTAGGGAAGTGTCTGCGGTGTTTTCCAATTCGATACTTCCGCCGAGTGCACCAGAAACAGACTCCAGTGAACTTCCTCCATATTGCAATTTGGCGCGGTCAAAAAAAGCATTGGGAACCAACGAAAGATCAACCTGTCCCAGCATGGGCGAAGCAATTTGGAATCCATTCCACAATACCTGGGTGTGTGATGCATTTGTTCCCCGAAAAGAGGCTGTTGCCAGTCCGCCGCTGCCATAAGATTTTATAAAAACAACAGAGTTGGCTGCCAGTAATTCAGCCAAATTTTGCTGGCTGAAATTCCTTTTTTCCAAAGAATCGAAAACCATTGTTTTGGTTGTTACATCTGCGTTTTCATATACAAAAATAATCTCCATTTCCTGCAATTGCAGCGTATCAAAAGCCATCTGTGCTTGCAACAGATTCGTGCTAAAAATAAGATTTAACACAGCAAAAACAGTTATTGTTTTAATACACTTCAATGCAACTATTCTTTAATTATTTTTCGAGAAACAATACCTTTATTCGCCATGCAGCGAATAATTAGCATGCCTTTTGGTAGCGATGAAATATCAAACGAAAAATCAAATCCGGGCTTTGTTATTTTCATTAAATGTCTTCCTTGCAAATCAGTAATAAGCAGTTCTTCAAGCAGAACTTCTGACTGAATATTAATAATATCGGACACAGGATTGGGAAAAACCTCTAATTGAGAATCTTTGAAACGCTCAGTTATTGTGGTGTTATCCTGATTGTGAATTACCGCAACAGCATCCAAATCGAAACCTCCCGACGAAAAAGGTGTCGGCCAGGGGTCGTTGATTTTGTTACCCTTAGAATCATAAGTGTTAAATTCCTCTTCGAGACTTCCGACAACATCAATAATCCGTATTAAAACGATGTTATTGATATCCAGTTCTTCTTCATTTTTGAGTTCTTCCAGATCGAAAGGTGTACCAAAAGTAGCCCTGTATTTTCCTGCAAGATTATTTATTTTGCTAGCATCAAGCAGCCCGAATGTTTCAACTTGTTCATCGGTTTGCGTTAAAGAAACAGCTTCAAAGCGGAAGAAGTTTTCCCCATCCGAACTGACTTCGACAAATGCCAGTTCCAAAAAATCATCTAAAAAAGCGTTTTCAAAAATGGCAAAGTCAAAACCCGAACCGTTTGCAATCGGTATCTCGAAGCTCAAAGTAGCCACACCACCGTCTCCAAGACTTACAACAGCCTGGTCAGATTTCCCGATAGCGGCTGAATCAACACCAAAAGAAACCATCCCTGAATCCGGTATCGCAATATCCATCCATCCGCGTTCAACAACACAATTATTGGCCCAGGCAATAAATACAGAAGTGTCGCGATGAATGGCCGTGCTGCCTGCTTGTCCTGCGGGTGGGGCGTATTGGGAAAACGCCAGTATGTGGACTGTTAAAAACAGGATGATTAAAGATGGTTGTTTAAGCATGTACATTTTAGGTCTCTAAGATTATAGTATTTATAGTGGTCGGACGACTATTTTTGCGTTGTAGTATTAGTCGTCTGACCACTTTAATCATTCATTAGTGGTCGGACGACTATTTTTGCGTTGTAGTATTAATCGTCTGACCACTTTAATTATTCATTAGTAGCCGGACGACTATTTTGTGTTGATGTATTAGTCGTCTGAGCACTTTAGTGATTTAGTTTTTGATGAATTTTCCAGTGAATATAGAAACCTCAGTATTAATTGTGATAAAATAAAGGCCTGAATTCAGTTCGCCAATATCAATTTGTTTGTGGTCATTTCCGCTATAAACAACTCTTCCAGAAATATCCAGGATGAAGGTTTTGCTGACAGTCTGTTCAATAGGAATGTTAAAGCTAATGCGGTAGTTTGCGGGATTTGGAAAAACATCCAGGTTTTCTACAATACTTTTCTCGAAGAAACCGGTATTATCCCGGTAATCAATGGCCAAAGCTTCAGCAGCAATTCCTGCATCAAAACTTCCGGTTACTTCGGCTTCCATATTATAAATTGTCCCTTCTCCGGTAGTAACATAATCGCCTGTTGTAGCGTAAAACAAGTTGTTTACTGTATCGAGAACCGCAGCAACAAAACCATCGCCAGGGTTGGGTATTATCAATGAGTCGGCAATAGCCATTTGTGGAATATTAATGCTGCCGATTCCTCCATCTAACAAAAGGTATAAAGTTTCTCCAAATAATTCAACACCACTACCCATCGATGCCTCAAAAGCAAAAGAAGAGGGCTGTTTATCGCCAAGACTCATTATACTAAGGTGGCCTACTGTTACGCCCCAAGGGCTTTTGTTAACCGAAACCAAAAAGTCTTCATTCGCTTGATACAGGAAAAGATCACTGACTCCAACACCATCTTCACCGAGATCGATTTCTTCAATAAATATATCCCCAAACAATTTAATCACAGCAATTTTTCCGCCTGTACTTGACCATCCACCAGGAACAGCCACATAAGCAAAGTTCTTGTAAATCAATATGCCAGCTGCTTCATCAGAAACTTCTGAAACAAAGCCCAATTGAGAGAGGTCATCTGTTGAAAAACTGCGTACAAAATTTTCGGTTGCAGGATACCAAAAGGAAGCAATCAGTTTGTCATCAGCAACAGCTAAATTATGTACCCCAATAGCTTCGACAGCGGCTAGCCGTTCGTAAGTATCAATGTTAAACTTCACAATTGAATCCTGGGCAGCGACAAAAGCAAAGTGCCCATTTACTACAACATCCTGTACCGACTGAGTAAAAACAGTAGCAAAACTGTTGGTTAATCCGTTGGATGGTTTAAAAGAAGCCACAGTCACATAATCATCAGGGTTGCTGAAATTCCCCCCCGAGCATACCATAATTTGGTTTGTTACCGTGTTTTGCGCAACAATTGATTGCACAGCAAACAGCAAAAATGCTGTCAAAACTGAAAAATAAATTTTTTTCATAATAAAAGTTTTAAGGTTTAAATAAAATATTTAATAGTCCTCAAAACTTTTCAGGATAAAACAAATAAGGAATGTTATTTGAACATTACCAAGCCTTTGTCCCGAAAGCTTTGAAATTATTAAACAAAGGCAGGTCTTCTGACTCGCTCGCTTTTGAGGCCTTCCCATCCGTCAGTTGGCGGTCAGTGACCGGGGTTTCAAAAGCACAATTTGAGCTTACAGCAGCGGGAACTGCACAGGATTTACACCTGTTTCCCTATTAAGCCATTCATCAGGTCGGATGAAATATGGCACCATTGCTTAATGCAAAATTAAACAAAACAGGTAGTTTATGACAATTTGAAACGAAACTTTAATTTTTTTTTCTAACCTAATCTTCGTTTGCTAATTATTAATATCTTTACCGCTCGTTTGAACCAAAACCCCGTTTTTATTATGAAAACGCTTTTTAAGATTCTTGTTGCCGTTTTAATTATTTCATCCTCAGTTACTTTTACATCTTGCTCGAAAAGTACTTACGGAAGCAAATCCCATGCTAAAAGTCGTGGATCTTCAGCCAGTATCGACCCCGTTTCCAGAAAAACTGAGCCGGTTCGCAAAAAATACGTCATTAATAACAAACGAAGAAATATTTTGGGGAATGAAACTCCCAAAGTAAAATAGAATAAATGAAACCGGCTAAAGCCGGTTTTTTTGTGCTCTAATCTGACGAATCTCCTACTGCATGCGTCCACGCTTACAGATTAAAAATTACAAGGATATTTTTTTCGATTGTTTTCAAGCGAGGACGATTGTCTGACCAGAGAGGTAGGCTTGAAGCAGGTATATAGATTAAAAAAACCGCCCCATTGCTGAAGCGGTTCCTAATTATCTCAAACAGATTAGCCTTTCTCCATATATGGATATTCAAAATCCCGGGCTGGAAGAAAAGTTTCCTTTATTGTGCGCGGACTTATCCAACGCAATAAGTTTAAACTTCCACCGGCTTTATCATTTGTCCCAGACCCTCTCGATCCTCCAAATGGCTGTAATCCCACCATTGCACCGGATGGTTTGTCATTGATGTAGAAATTACCGGCAGCATATCGCAAGACTTTGCATGCCTGGATCATCGCATATTTATCATTGGAGAAAATAGAACCCGTCAACGCATAAGGCGATGTTTGGTTACAAATTTCCAGGGTTTCTAAATAAGCTTCATCATCATAAACATAGATGGTCATTACCGGTCCGAAGATTTCCTCTTTCATCGTGGTGAAATCAGGATTTGTTGTGTGTAAAATTGTCGGTTGAATAAAGTAACCGACAGATTTATCACCGGTACCCCCAGTAATAATTTCGCAGTCATCTGATTGTTTCGCTATATCAATGTATCTCATAATATTATCAAATGACTTTTCATCGATAACGGCATTCATGAAATTCGAGAGATCTTCAACATCGCCAACTGTGATTCTTGAAACCTGTTCTTTCAGATACTTTTTCACTTCATCCCACAGCGATTTAGGAATATATGAACGCGATGCGGCCGAGCATTTCTGCCCCTGGTATTCAAATGCCCCGCGGGTTATTGCTGTTGCTACTTCTATTGGATTTGCTGAATTATGTACAAAAATGAAATCCTTGCCACCGGTTTCTCCAACCAATTTTGGATAAGAAATATAGTTTGTAAGATTTTGTGAAACGCCACGCCACAAACTGTTGAAAGTGGCATTTGAACCTGTAAAATGAATACCCCCCAAATCTTTGTGTTTCAAGACAACATTCCCGATAACAGAACCCGGACCAGGCACGAAATTGATAACACCATCAGGCAATCCCGCTTCTTTAAAAATCTTCATCAAATAGTAACTTGAAAGCAAAGAAGTTGTTGCCGGTTTCCAAACTGTGGTATTGCCCATCAGGGTAACTGCCATGTTTAAGTTTGATGCAATGGCAGTAAAATTGAAAGGAGTAACCGTAAAAACAAAGCCTTCCAGTGACCTGTATTCAAGCCTGTTAAACTGGCCAAACTCTGATTTTGGTTGTTCATTATAAATCTGAGATGCAAAATAAATATTGTATCTCAAATAATCAATTGTTTCGCAGGCAGCATCAATCTCAGCCTGGTAAACACTCTTGTTCTGACCAAGCATTGTAGAAGCAACAATTAAATTTCGATACTTTTTAGAAATCAGTTCGGCAGCTCGCAGCATTATTGAAGAACGTTCCAAATAGGAAATATCTTCCCACATTTGCTTTGCGTTAAGTGCTGCATCAATGGCAAGCTGCACTTCTTTTTCTGTCGCTTGATGGTAAGTTGCCAAAGCCTTCCCATGATTGTGCGGCATGACAACCTTCCCGGTTTTTCCGGTTCTGATTTCTTTTCCACCAATAATCAGCGGGATTTCAATTTCTTCGCTACTGATGCGTTTTAGTTCCGCAAGAATTTCTTCGCGCTCCTGGCTTCCCGGAGCATAATCCAATATCGGTTCGTTTTCCGGTATGTCAAATAAAAAAATTGCATTGTTCATATTTACAGCTATTTAAGTTTATTATTTTACAATTATTACTATTTAAGATAGCCTGCAAAAATAACCTATTTTTATTTAGACTTAATTAATATAAAGAAAATAATTACAGCAATATTTAATGAGATTTAATCTCAAAACTGGTAAAATTATTATGAAAAATGAAAACTTCGGATGGGAATAATTCTACTTGCTCAGGATGCTAATTCGATAATAGATAAAGTGCTCATCTAACTTTATCCGCCACTAATCAAGTGAATAATTTGAACATTATCCCCGTCAAATACTTCCTGCGCATCATATTGATTCTTTCTGATTAGTTTTCCGTTTACTTTTATCACCAACATCTTAAAAGAGAACTTCTTTAGTTTAAGAATTTCAGCAATGGTCAGCCTGTTTTCATCAAAAAATTGAGGCCTGTTATTTAGGGTGATGTCCATTCTA
>QMPA01000104.1 GCA_003650365.1 Bacteroidota bacterium
ATTTTTTTCTTGTCAATGCCCTTCAACAGATGAAGCTGCGAAAAAAGAAATAAATCAAATTTTACTGGAACAGCAAAATGGTTGGAACAATGGGAGTATTAAAGCTTATATGCAAGGCTATCAGAAAAGCGATTCATTGCGTTTTGCCTCGGGCGGAAATGTGAGCTATGGCTGGAAAACCACCCTCGACCGCTATTTGAAAGGATATCCCGATAAATCTACCATGGGTAAACTCACCTTTTCAGAAATCGACATCAAAATAATTTCCGAAAATTCTGCACTCGTTTTTGGAAAATGGGAACTGGAAAGGGAACAAGATCATCCCTGGGGACTGTTCACGCTTGTATTCAGACTAACCGATAATGGTTGGCGAATTGTGCACGATCATACTTCATCGGGAGAGTAATCGAGTATTACTAAAAGTCCAAATTAGTAATTCAGAATAATAACCTATATTTATACCCTTTTACCAAACCCGCAGAGAGTATGCCACAAAGCGAAAAAAGTGAATTGTACAAACAAATGATGGAGAAGCTGAACGAGTTTAATCCGCAAAGCTGGAAAGATATTGATGCTATTTTGATGCAGCTGAAAAAACCGCTGGAATCCAGGCAAGTTACCGGAACACATGCTTTCCCAAAGGAAATAAAAAACGGCATCGCTTTTATTACCTACGATTACGGAATTGATGGTGTTTCTATCGAAATGACGAAATATGCAACAAGTTTGCAAAATTTTGTGTTTCAAAATACAGAACCGAAAATCCATTTTATCGGTGGCGATTTTTATCCGCAGGCAGAAACTATTATTAAACCCGAATGGGAAAAGTTTCATCTAAGAGGCTCAAATGGCTGGGGCAAATGGGAGAACGCATTTTGGTACGACCAACTGTTTAATGAAGAAATGTCCCAAAACAGTCAGCAGTCCGACAAACTTGCAAGGGAAATCTGGAAGCAGGCAGTTTCGCTGAGCCAGCGGCTTGGAAAATATTTGGCAGAAAATAACATCGGACTTTTGTTTCCGGTAAATATTTGTTCCAACCCCGGTAACCTTGCACTTGGCCTGTGTATTCCTTTAGTTACCGAAGGGATGGATTTGTATGTTTTAAACTCCAATCACGATTATTACTGGGAAGGCGGAAAACCTGCAACAGAGAAGAAGTTTGGCGAAATGTCCGGCCCAAGAGACCATTTTTTCAGAAATTATGAAAACCACGATTTCTTCAGCTTCTTCGAAAAGTTGTATCCGTGGAACGGTGCAAAGTGGATTCAAACTAATATTAATAAACTGCAATCGGACAGATTGATTGACAAATACCATTTCAATCCAACAAAGGTTTTTGAACTGGCAACTTCCATCAGTAATGATTTTTTCACCAATTATACAAAAGAAGATGTGAAATCGGTTCGTTTGCGGATGGCACACATTCTATCAGATGGGCATCCGATTATCCATCCACAAGCTGTGAAAAAGCATCTCGCAAATCTGGGACACTGGATGAAGAATCAGAAACCGGTAGTTTGCACTTGTTCTGAAAACCTGGAACTTAACCCGACAACTGACGAAACGATTTATCTGCTGCAACCAACACGGGTTATCGGGCGAAAGCGAATAGAAAAAGATGTAGAACTTATCGGGGCACTTTTGCAGCACCAAAGTTTCAGAAAAGAATTCGATAACAATTCCAAAAAGCAAATTATCCTGCACATCACGGGCCCTGTCCCCATCGAACATCAACACGATTTAGAAGTTATTTTAAATGCATTTACCGCGCTTTGTGAGGAGTTGCCTCAATCCGTTTCAAATCGTTTGTTCCTCGCTTTTTCGGTTGGCACAGAAGAACATCCTGTTTTTCCTGAAAAAGGCTTCGATCGTTTGTTTATTCACGATATTTATCAACTGGCAACTGCCATCGTTTTTCCAAGTGAAACCGAAGGGAGGGGATTACCGATTGTCGAATCAAGTGCCGGTGGAATTCCCATTATTTGCAGCCGCTATTTTCCGGTCGAGGTTTTCGATGGTGTTGTTGGAAAAACAATGAGTGAAGAAGAGCAAATAAAATACACACTTTTCCCTGAAGATGATTTTTCTGTTGATTTTTTAAACCGTGTTACCGATTTGCTGCTTTATCCCGAAAAGAATAAAAAAATTAACGAACACAACCAGACGGCTGTGAAAAAAAGATACAGCGAAGCTGTTATGGATGCTAATCTACAGGACTTGTTAAGTAAATTTGATTAAACCAAACAATTAAACTGAGGTGTATAATTAATTACTTAGTTTAATTAGCAATAAATAAATAGTTTATGATGAAAAATATTGGGAAACGGCTTATGATAGATTTTTTGCCACAGATTCACAAATTAATTCTATTAAAATAATTATTATAATCTACCTACTAGAAATTGACCAGATTAATTATATCTGTCTTCGACAGATATTGTCTGTGGTAATTTTTATAAGACAAATCAAAAAATAAATTGATAATAATCTGTGAATCTGTGGCTTACTGTATCATTAATCATTACAAACTATTGATATCAAAAAGATAAGAAGTTATTTGTACACCTCATTAATTAAATATTATGAACATAGGATTTATTGAAGACACCCCTTTACGTGGTGGAACACAGATTTGGGTAACGGAAGCAATACAGTATTTTTTGAACAAAGGAGAAAAGGTGACCCTTTTGGCTCCGGAAGGAAGCTGGGTAGCTGACATCTGTAAGCAAATCGGCGCTGATGTGCACACCTACGACTATGACAAAGTTGTGAGCGAGGATGCCGAAAGCAAAAAAATATGGACAGAAACGCTTCGTTTGTGCGATGTTGCCGTCTGCACGGTACACCCACCAAGAGATGGTTTTCATTGTGCGGTATTTGCCGGAACCTGTATTAAGGATGCCGGATTAAAAACGGTGTTGATGCCAAAATCAGGCACCATTGTTCCCGATTATTTGCGGAAATTTTACGTCCCCTATGAAAACATACCACTAAAAGTAATTGCAATTACCAATTTCACGCGTGATTATATGCTTGAAACTTACAAGATACCGGCCGAAACTGCCGAATTAATCTATCAGGGTACCGAGGTAGAACTATTCACTCCGAATGCCGAAAGAAAAAAGGAAGCTTTCAAACGCTACGTTTTACCCGAAGACGCATTTCCGGTTATTGGTTGCATTGGCACTTATGAAGAACGAAAAGGGCAAACTGTTTTGCTGGAAGCGATGAAAGAGCTTGTAAACGGCCCCTTGCCAAAAGCGTTTTTGGTGCTGGTGGGCGAAGGTCCTGATGAGGCAATGCTGAAAGCAAAGGTGAAAGAATTCGGACTCTCCGACAGTGTTAGTTTCTTTGAATTTACACGCGAACCTGTGTATATTTATGAGCGGATTGACGTGCTGGCTTTATCAAGTTTGTACAAAGAAGGTCTGCCCAATGTATTACTTGAAGCCATGTCGATGGCAACACCCGTTGTTTCGTCGCGAATGGCTGGAGTTCCCGAAGTCGTGATAAACGGGGAAACCGGTTTCATGGTCGAACCGGGCAGTAAAGATGAGCTTTCGGCAGCCATTGTAAAATTGTGTTCCGATGAAACCGTATTGAAACAAATGGGCGAAAATGGCCGCCGCATGATGGAAGAAAAATTCGACAAACAAGTTCAGTTTGATGAATTCTTGCAGTATTTTCACAAGGTTACAGGGAAGTAGGGCTGGCGGGTTGCGCATGATCATACTTCATCGGGGAAATGAAATACTAAAAATACAGTTTAACTCTGAGGCATCATTTGGCAGTTTTTGCGAAGGCATGCCGGGAGAGTCCCGTTCTATATAACGATACGATTTGCAGATTTTTTCGGCTCGCCCACCCCTTTTCTTCAAGAGGATGCCTCAGAATTAAACGGGGTATATTTGAGTAGTGGTTTATTTCATGCCTCGATTTAAATTTAAAACTTAAGCCAGAAAGTAGTTCAAAACCAAAACCCGAAAAACCCCAACCCACTACTCAAAAACCCTACATTTGCATTAATGGAACGCATCACCCTTTTTGCTGATATTCTGCTGCCTTTGCCTGTCAGGGGAACTTTTACGTATCGCGTACCTTACGATCTAAACGAGTTTATAGAAGTAGGACAAAGGGTGGCTGTGCAGTTCGGACGAAAAAAGATTTATGCAGGTCTCATTAAGAAATTGCATCAGGAAGTTCCCCAATATATTCCAAAATACATTCTTCACCTGCTTGATGAAACGCCACTTGTAAACGATTTGCAATTTCGTTTTTGGGATTGGATTTCATCCTATTATATGAGTACCACCGGGCAAGTTATGCAAGCCGCTTTACCGGCAGCTTTTAAATTATCCAGCGAATCAAAAATATTGCTTTCGCCCGATTTTCTTCCCGACAGGGAAAACCTGGATGAATTTGAATACCGGGTAACCGAAGCTTTACTTGCAAAAAAACGATTGGCTATCGATGAAATTTCAAAGGTGGTTGGCTTTCAAAAGGTTTTGCCCCTATTGAAAAAAATGATCGACAAGAAAATGTTGGTAATGGAGGAAGAGTTGAAAGGCGGCTACAAACCCAAACTGGAACGTTTTGTTTCCCTTTCGGACGAATACCGCGATGAAGATGCCATGCGCGAATTAATGGACGGACTGGGTAATAGGGCGCATAAACAATTGGAATTGCTGATGCATTTTCTGCGTTTGGCAGGTTTCCCGATGGAAATGGGTTTTGAAATCAAACAAAGCGAATTGTTGAAGCAGGCAGAAAGCAGCCCGGCAGTACTCAAAGCATTATCTGATAAGGGTGTTTTTCTAATTGCAAAAAAGGCAGTCAGTAGATTTGATGAAAAGGGAAATGACGATAATATTCCCAATGTGGTGTTGAGTGAACACCAATTCGAAGCTTACCAAAAAATCAACAGCGAATTTACTGGCCACAATGTTGTGCTGTTGCATGGAATTACTTCTTCCGGTAAAACCGAGATCTACATCAAAATGATTGAGGAAACCCTTAAAGCAGGCAAACAGGTACTTTACCTGCTTCCCGAAATTGCCTTGACTACACAAATAATCAATCGCTTGCGTAAATATTTTGGCGATGAAGTGGGTATTTACCATTCACGATACAACCGCAACGAAAGAGCCGAGGTGTGGAACAATATTGCACAACGGGATGAGGACGAAATGCGTTCTGCCTATCGGATTATTTTGGGGCCACGTTCGGCAATTTTTCTGCCTTTTAATAATTTGGGGCTAATTATTGTTGATGAAGAGCACGACCAATCTTACAAACAATACGAACCTGCTCCACGTTATAATGCCCGCGATTCGGCCATTTATCTGGCATCGCTTCACCAGGCAAAAGTGGTTTTGGGTTCTGCCACACCGGCTATTGAAAGTTTTTACAATGCAAAATCCGGAAAGTATGGACTGGCTACACTCACAGAAAGGTATAGCGGGATTACACTACCGGAAGTGGAGGTTGTAAACATGAAAGACCAGATGCACCGCAAATTACTAAAGTCGCATTTTTCATCTGTATTGATTGACAATATTAAGGCTGCGCTACAAGAAAAACAACAGGTTATCCTTTTTCAAAACAGGCGGGGTTTTTCATTACGCATTGAGTGTGAGATTTGCAACTGGGTACCCGAGTGCAAAAATTGCGATGTAACCCTCACATACCATAAACACAGCGAATTACTGAAATGTCACTATTGTGGATATTCGACAACTATTCCGGGTACTTGCTCCGATTGCGGAAGTACTGATATGAAAATGAGAGGTTTCGGAACGGAAAAGGTTGAAGAAGAACTGGGATTCCTGATTCCGGAAGCTCAAATCAGCCGAATGGATTTGGATTCGACACGCAGTAAAAATGCTTTTCAACGCATCATTCATGATTTTGAAACCAGGAAAACGGACATCCTCACCGGAACACAAATGGTTACCAAGGGTCTGGATTTTGACAATGTACAAGTGGTGGGTGTTTTGAGTGCCGACAATATGCTGAGTTTCCCCGATTTCAGGGCACACGAAAGAAGTTATCAAATGATGACGCAAGTGAGTGGCAGGGCAGGACGAAAGAACAAAAGGGGAAAAGTAATTATTCAATCGTGGCAACCCAGTCATCCCATTATTAAAGATGTGGTTACAAACAATTACGAAGGGATGGTTGAACGGGAACTGGCCGAGCGAAGACGATTCAAATATCCGCCCTTTCACCGATTGATTGTTATCAGTATGAAACACAAAGATCCGCGAGTTCTGGCCGAGGCTGCTTCGGTTTTCGGAAGAGAAATTAGGGCAAAATTTGGCAATCGTGTTCAGGGGCCAGAACCTCCTTTGGTGGCACGTGTCCGTTCTTTTTACATTCGGCAATTGCTGCTGAAAAGCCCAAGGGAAGCCAATCATTCGGCAGTAAAAAAGATACTGCTTGCTGTGTTGGAAGAATTCAGAAAGATTGCAAAGTACAAATCTGTTAGGGTACATTTTGATGTGGATCCGCAGTAGGGGAGGATATCTGACCTTCCAGCGTGCAAAGCTCCTGGAATCGTCAGCTTATGAAAGGGATAAATGAATGGAAGATTGGAAGATTGCTGATAATTATACTTCAAGCGTGGACGCTTGAAGCAGACTCAAGACCCATCTCATGAAAAAAACGAAAGTCAGCCCCATACTCACTGGCACAGCCCAAGCTTTTCTACTTATTCAGGATGGTAAATTTGGCCTTGTTGATTCAGGAAACAGAAATACAGAAAAGCGTATTCTCAAAGCCATTACTTCCAGGGGGCTGAAGATAAAAGAACTCGGTTTTATTTTTCTGACGCATACACATTTCGACCATGCAGGCAATGCTGCTATTCTGAAAAAACTGAGTGGTGCCCCTATCATTGTTCACCAAAGTGAAGCCGATTATTTACGCAATGGATTTCATCCCATCCCAAACGGAACAAACCCACTTTATAAATTTATTGTTTTCCTGGGACGACATCTGGCCAATAAAAAATTCTCAGCTTTTGATGCCACTGAACCGGATGAATTATTTGAAAGCCGGTTTAACCTTCAATCTTTTGGATTTGATGCGCAAATCATTCACACACCCGGTCACACCTCCGGATCTTCTATTCTTATTACTGACAGGAAAGCTTTTGTTGGCGACACTGTGTTTAATGTGATGGGAATAAAATATCCCCTCTTTGCCAATGATGAAGTTCAATTGTTAAAAAGCTGGCAGCAGTTATTGGATTTGGATGTTGACTTTTATTATCCTGCGCATGGAAAACGAATCAAGAAAACCGAATTTATTAAAGCACTTAAGAAGCATGGAATTATGTAGAACCCAATAAGCACCGCGTTTCATATGAAATGACAATAATCAAAACTCAAATAATAAATAAATTTCAAAAAGGTAAATACCAAAAATCAAAAGCTTAGCTAAACCTTTGAAATTTGTTTTTTTTAGGATTTGAAGTTTATTTGAATTTTAGGATTTTTCAAATCGCTTAAGTTGTAAACTTAAGCCAGGTCTTATTCATCCGGAACTAGCACAAAAACATCCTCGCCATCTTTTTTCATATAGTATTTTTCACGGGCATACTTTTCTAATAGAACGGTGTCGGTTTCCAAAACATAAATGGCTTCGGAATTGTTTTTTATTTCTTCGAGGTAAAACTCTTTTTGGTCTTCAAGTTCATCCAGATTTTTACTGAGTTTCAATTGCTCAACAATATTTTCCTGATCGAAAAATACCATCCAAACAATGAATAGTAGACCGGCATAAAAGTATCGGTTGTTGATGTATTTTTTGAAAAACATAATATCTGAATGAATTTTCAAAGATACACTTTGACAACTCAACAACAGTATTTAGTATGATATTTTTTTAAACTATTGATTGTTAACACCGGCAAACAGGCCCGCCAAGTTGCCCGGTTTTTATTATGTCGAAGAAAAAGAAACCAATAGCTGTTAACCTGAGTTCGATATAACAAATGCTGATACAGAATAACTTATGTCTTGATAATCATTTCTTAGTGTTTTCCTTGTGTCTTTGTTCCGATAGCTATCGGAATAGTGGCAGAATATTTAGTCACAAAGACAGGAAGACACTAAGAACCACAAAGGAAGCTTCTTACAAGTAATTGAATATCTAAAGTATAGATGAGGTGCCTTAAATCGAATTCAGGTTGTTAGTTTTCTTTCAAGCCTTTACATTTCGCCCCTTACTTCCAGTTTAAACCCAATTCCATGTACATTGGTAATTTTTACATTAGGATCGGCTTTCAGGTATTTTCTTAGTTTGGCAATAAATACATCCATGCTTCTACCAATAAAATAATCGTTGTCGCCCCATATTGTTTCAAGGGCTACTTCGCGAGGCATTAAATTGTTTTTATTGAGGCAAAGCAACTTAAGCAAGCCGGCCTCCTTTCGTGTTAAGTTTCTATTGACCTCTCCATTACAGCTCAACATCATATTATCGCTGTCGAATTCAAACTTTCCGATACTAAATATTACCGCTGTATTTTCCTCATCGTTACTTCTGTTGATGGCACACCTTTTTAAAATAGCCTTAATTCTCAGGCTTAATTCTTCGGTGCTAAATGGCTTGGTTATGTAATCGTCGCAACCATATTGAAAACCTTTTATCCGGTCTTCCTTTAGACTCTTTGCCGTTAAAAAAATAATAGGGACAGTTTGGTCAGTTTCCCTAACATCCTGAGCAAGTGAGAAGCCGTCTTTTTTTGGCATCATTACATCGAGAATAAGCAAATCGTATTTATTGGACAGAAAGTATTTGAGGCCTTCCTCGCCATCCCTTGCATGATTAACTGAATAGCCAATCATTTCAAGATAATCCTGAAGGATCATGCTTAAATTTGGATCATCCTCAACAAACAGTATCTTAATGCTTTCACTTTCTTCTTTCATTTTCATAGTTTTTTGTAAGTTATACTCAGTTGTAACCATCAAATTTCAAAACATGAATTTGACGCAATAAATCCCTTTTCCTTACACGGTCAACTTATCATCATTAAAGGGCAGAAGAATATCAAAACTTGAACCAGTTCCCACTTCACTTTTCAGCTCAATATTTCCGGCATGGTGATCAACAACAGTTTTAACATAAAATAAGCCCAGACCAAATCCCCTCACATCGTGGATATTACCCATAGGAACCCTGAACAGGTTCTTGAAAACATTTTTTTGATATTCGGGGCTAATACCGATGCCATTGTCTTTTACCCGAACTATAATGCCCTTTTTCGTATTCCAGGTTTTTATCTGAATTTCAGGATTGTTGGGTGAATACTTAATGGCATTGTCAAGTAGGTTATAAAATACATTTAGCATATGGGTTTTATCAGCAACCACAATCTGTCGCTCAGCTTCAAGAAGAATATCAATTTTAATATTGTCCTCACTTATCCTGAGTTCAAAGCTTTCCAATACCGATTGCAATAAATGATGAATGTTGGTTCTTCGATACTTAAAATGCTGATGACCCTTTTCAAAAATAGCTACCTGAAGGACTTGTTCCACATGGTTTTGTAGTCGCAAATTCTCATCGAGAATCACACCGGCATACTTTTTAATCTTTTCTTCATTGCTAAACACTTCCGGACGGAGTATCATTTCTGCTGCCAGTGAAGATGTAGCAATAGGTGTTTTGAGTTCGTGCGTCAGGTTATTGATAAAATCTGTACGCATTTCAGAAAGTTTTTTTTGCCTTAAAATGGTAAATGCAACCCAAATGAAACTGATGATTAATACCACGAGAAAAAATATGGAAAGCAACAACCATGCTTTCATTTGTCCCAAAACAAATCCGGTTTTCCCTAAAAAAACAATGCTTAAATAATAATCGCCGGGCTTGTACAAACTGGCTACCGAAAACTGGTAAGGTGAATCTAAAAGGTATTGCTGAGCACCTTCGTAATTGCCTGTAACAAAACGATCATTTAGTCTATTATACAAACAATAATTAAATTTACTATGCAGCTCCATACAATGTATTTCTTCTGTTAAGAGTGAATCCAGCATTGCAGGCTGAATAATATCGGTAACATCCAATTTTGGCTTTCGACATGACAAATTCAATAAGTGCTGCTGAAATGTTGTGTCATTCTTATTATCTAACAGTTGGTTCAATACGCTTTTCATGGCGATACGGACACTGTTGTCAAATTGTTCTGACTTTAAATCAAGGGATTTTTTAACCCAAAACAATTGTGTAAAGACAATACCAACAAGCGAAATGGAACTAAAAACAATAACAAGAATAATGGCTTTTCTCTTCATTTTAGATATTCAAAATTAAGCTTTGATTACAGTAGCTGCTATATTTTAACATTTCGTTAACAGTTTTTAACAAGGGTTTAACAAGTGAAGGATTCTATCCGACTTACTTTTGTCTCATTATTTGATCAGTAATAATTTAAAAAAAATACGATGAAAAAAAAAGTAATTGCAATTAGCTTAAGTATCCTCTTCTTCGGAAGCATAGCAACAACAAGTTTTGCGACTCCTGTTCAAGTTGCCAGTCTAACAACAAAGGTTGACAATGATGACGACAAAGATAAGAACAAGAAGAAGGCAAAAACACCTGAAAAGAAATCGGAGAATAAAACAAAAGATTGTAATACAAAAAAATCCTGCTGCAAGTCAGAATTGTATGAAAAATCATGCAAGGACAAAAAAGGTGGCGGCGATAAAAAATAGCTTTTTCATTAATTAATTTGGTTTGAGCTCCCCGGTTTTTAATCGGGGGGCTTTTTTTGTGCCCGGTGTTTTATACCAAATAGTCATCAGGATGCGCCTTTTCAATCAAAATATTTTATCGCTTAGCGATTTGCAAAAAATCTTGCATCCCCGATAGTTATCGGGGTAGTTACGGAAGAATTTTTCAAAGAAGCTGAACGGGAAAAGATAAAGATTGAATGGCGCATTTTGGTGATTAATTGGTATTAACCTGAGTTCGGTATAACAAATACTGATACAGAATAACTTATGTCTTGATAATCATTTCTTGGTGTTTTCTTTGTGTCTTTGTTCCGATA
>QMPA01000105.1 GCA_003650365.1 Bacteroidota bacterium
AGAAAGCATAAATAAGTGAATAAGAATAAACACATAAAAGAAATCGTAGTCATCTCAGGAAAAGGTGGTACCGGAAAAACTTCCCTTACAGCATCTTTTGCCTATTTAGGTGGGAAAGATGTGATAGTTGCCGATTGCGATGTGGATGCTGCCGATATGCATTTGTTGATGAAACCCGATTTTGCCGAAGCCGAAGATTTTTATAGTGGAGAGCTGGCCTATATCCACCAGAATGAATGTATCCGATGCGGAAAATGCAAGGATGTCTGTCGTTTTGATGCCATCCCAATAATTGATGGTCAATATATTGTTGATCCTTTGAGCTGTGAAGGCTGCGGTTATTGTGCCCGGGTTTGCCCAACTGATGCCATCGAAAACAAAGACCTAAACGTTGGTAAATGGTATACTTCAAGCATTAAAACAGGCAGTATTATGGTGCATGCCAAATTGGGCATTGGTGCTGATAATTCTGGAAAGTTAGTAGCTAAAGTAAAAAATGAAGCCAAAGAAATTGCAGAAGACGAATTCAAAGATTATGTAATTGTTGACGGTTCGCCCGGCGTGGGTTGCCCGGTAGTTTCCTCCCTTTCGGGAGCAGCATTTGTGGTGCTTGTTACCGAACCCTCTGTTTCAGGTTTACACGATTTAAAACGGGTTTACGAACTGGTCAAAAAGTTCAATCTGAAAACCGGTTGCATCATTAATAAATCAGACATCAGCCCAAAAGTTAGCCAGAAAATTGAAGAATTTCTAAAAAAAGAAAACATCGTTCATATTGCCAATTTGCCCTATGATGAAGATTTCACAAAGGCAATGACTAACGGTCAAACAATAGTTGAATATTCGAATGGCCATTTAAAAGATTTAGTAACAGAAAGTTGGAATACCATAAAAAATTGTACCATTTAAAACAAAAAAGATGAAAACCTTAAACATTGATGGATTGACTTGCTTCTCGGTTGAGTTGGAAGTTGCACGCTCCCCTTTAAGCGATGGCATGAACCATTTAATTCTTGAGTCCGACCCCACGCCCGATTACTATGCAAAGGGTGATTTTCCCCCCAACGTAGAACATGTCAGCGACCGACATTTGTATTTACCAATTAAAAAAAGTATCAATTGCTTTCAGGATATAATTTACCGAAAAGCAAATCAATTTACCGAAAAACAGGGCTCGGCTTTAAGTATCTACCCCGGTCAGATGACATTTCAAAATAAAGAGCACCAATGCCTTAGACTTAATATAAACACAACAGAACAGCTTCCTGTTTTGCTAAAGGAATTCACAAATCTTGGCATTCAGTTTTATTCAGACAGACAAGTTGAAACTTATAATTGTTTCGTTTATTACAAAAAATATACGTCTTTTATAAATATTGAGGAAGGTGTTTATCAGGATGAAAACAATGCACACCGTTACTTTTTTGAAATACCTCATCAGGTTGAATTTAAAATATTTAAAAAGAAAATAGAACACATAAAAAACAATTGCGATTACCACCTTTTTGATTCATTTTTGGTGATGTTATACCACAAAGATCACATCAGAGATTTTATCGGCGTTTACTCAAAACATTGTGACGAAACCAGGTTTGGTGAGTTAAAGCAACAGATTAAAAAACAATTTGATTAAGAGAATACCGCAAATGCGCAAATATTATTCGTGCATTCGCGGCCATTTAACAATAATTCAATAATAAATTAGATAGCATGAAAATAGCATTTACAACAAAAGGAACAACTTGGGATTCGGCCATGGACCCTCGTTTTGGAAGAACAGAATACTTCCTGATTTATGATGAGGAAAAAGATGAACTGACACATTTCGACAACCGCGATTCAGCCAATGATGCCCACGGTGCAGGGCCCAAAACTGCCCAAAAATTATTTGAGTTCAAACCCGATGTTCTAATTACCGGAAACGGTCCCGGTGGCAATGCCGGAACAGTACTCGAAAAAGCCGGAATAAAGATTTTTGTCGGTGCCGGGGAAATGACGGTTAAAGAGGCATTCGGGGCTTATAAAGAAAACAAGCTGAATTTAATATAAACACAAACAACATATATAAATATATTTTATGTTTTAAATTTTTGGAAATTGACAATAAGAAAAAAATAAGCGACGAAGTTTTAAAAGATGCTTCAATAATGCATTACTATTTGTAAAGGTATATAAATGATTTCAGATATTTATTCCATATTACTGAATGCAATCAAAATAACAGGTTTCATCTTTGTAATGATGTTGGTTATTGAATATGTGAATGTTCAGTCGCGGGGAATCTGGCAAAAAATTCTAATTGGAAATAAATGGCAGCAATTTCTTATTGCCGGTATTTTGGGTATTATCCCGGGATGTCTTGGTGCTTTTACGATAGTTGCCCTTTTTTCGCACCGCTTGGTTTCTTTCGGAGCACTGGTTACTGTCATGATTGCAACCAGTGGCGATGAAGCCTTTGTGATGTTTGCTATGTTTCCCCAACAGGCAGCCTTTTTAACAGTCCTTCTTTTTATAATTAGCATTTTGGCAGGGTACTTAACTGATAAATTTTACAATTCAGAAAGTATTACAAATAAGTTTTCAGAAAAGAATTTACCCTTACATGATGAGCCACAATGCAAGTGTTTTCAAAAAAATAAACTCAAGGACTATTTATTGCATCCAACATTTTACAGATTTGCCCTTGTCATTATTGTATTATTTCTTTTACTCGGTGTTGCAACTGGAATACTTGCAGGAAGCGCAAAGAGTTGGATGAAAATCACCATTTTACTTTCCCTCGGCTTTTCCTTTTTTGTTGTAGTCAGTGTTCCCGATCATTTTCTGAAACAGCACCTTTGGGATCATATTATCAAAGTACATATACCGCGCATTTTTTTATGGACATTCGGCACACTTGTGGCCATTCATTTTCTGATGAATTATATTGATATTCATACATGGATTTCTAATAATATGCTTATGGTACTTTTTGTTGCTGTTTTAATTGGCATTATCCCTGAATCGGGCCCCCACTTAATTTTTGTGACTTTGTTTTTTCAGGGGGCTATTCCTTTTAGTGTGCTTCTGGCAAGTTCAATATCGCAGGACGGACATGGCTCGCTTCCCTTGCTGGCAGAATCTAAAAGGGGTTTTATTGCTGTTAAATTGGTGAATATTGCCTACGCGTTGGTTTTTGGTATGATTGGATATCTCGTAGGATTCTGAAGTATTAATTGTTTTGATTTTGTTATACGATTAAAAAATTTTAAGTCATGTTACAACTAAAAAATGAATTTATTATGGCTCCCCTTAAACTTGGTTATAGTGATGGGAGCGGTGTCGTTACTCAAAGACATTGCGATTTTTATAATGATAGAAGCAAGCACATTGCCGCACTTACTCTTGAACCACTATTCATGGATTTGGGTTTGCGTGAATTACCCACACAACTTGGAATTGATAATGATGAGAAAGGTGTGGGTTTGAATAACTTAATAAGCAGTATTCATAGGAATGGTGCCAAAGTAATCGCTCATCTAAACCATCCCGGCAGAATGGTCAATCCTAAAATTCCGGGGAACTATTTCTGGTCGTCAACCGATAAAGCTTGCGAAAATGGGGGTGCTGTTCCACAAAAAATGGACAGAAAAATGATGGATGAGGTGGTAGCACTTTTTGTCAGTACTTCAAAACGTGCGGTGGCTGCCGGCTTCGATATTATTGAAATCCAATTCGGTCATGGCTACCTGTTGGCTCAGTTTATTTCTCCGGCAGTTAACGACAGGAAAGATGAATATGGTGGAAGTTTTGAAAACAGGATTAAGTTTCCACTGGAAATTGCCGCAGCGGTCAGAAAAACAATTGATGTTCCCCTGATTGCCCGCGTCAGTGGTGATGAAATGATTCCCAATGGCTTTCATCTTGACGAAATAATTTCATTTTCGAAAGAGTTGGAAAGCATTGGTTTTGATGCCATTCATCTTACTGCTGGCTCAGCCTGTTCAACACCGCCCTGGTTTTTTCAGCATATGTTTATTCCTAAGGGGAAAACCTGGGAAATGGCTGGAAAGCTGAAAGAAAAAATCGGAATACCTGTCATTTTTGTGGGGAAGATCAATTCAAAAAAAGACATTAATTTCATCAAAGAAAAATACCAGGCCGAATTTATTGCCATCGGACGCGCTCTTGTGGCAGACCCCGATTTTATTGGAAAATACCTGGGCATACAAAGCGGGTTAATCCGTCCCTGCCTGGCTTGTGCCGAAGGTTGCCTTGGTGGTGTAAAGAGTGGAAAGGGACTGGGCTGTGTGGTAAACCCCTTGGTGAATACTAATTTACCGAAAACAGTCGCTGCAGCCGAAACCAAATGGTTTGCTGTGGTTGGTGGTGGATTGGCAGGTATGCAAGCAGCCATTACTTTACGCGACAGGGGGCATGATGTTGACCTTTATGAAAAATTTGATTTGGGTGGCCAATTCAACCTGGCCTATCTTCCTCCCAATAAGGGAAACATGAAAGAGATAATTGATTATTTTGTGGATGAAATCAAAATCCACAGCCCGCACCAGGTAAACATTATCCCGGAAGAGGCTACTCCCGACCTTCTTACACAGGGAAAATATGATGCAATTATCATGGCGACAGGTGCTGTGCCTGCTGTACCTCCGATTAAAGGTTTGAAAGAATACTACTGGACAGAGTTTTTGGAAGATGACCAATTGCCCATGGGGGAAAAAGTAGTGGTCATCGGTGGCGGACTGATCGGGCTGGAAGTGGCTTCCAAACTGGTTGACGGGAACAACCAGGTGGTGATTGTGGAGATGTTGGACGAAATTGCCCGTGGCATGGAAATGATTGAAAAAGCCATGACCGTGAAGAAACTCAAAACCAAAAACGCTGAAATATTTGTGAACCACAAAGTAATGGAGGTACACAACGACCTGGTATTTATTGAAGGCGAAAACGGCATGAAAACCATTGAAGGTGTGGACAAAATCGTTGTGGCCACCGGCATGAAAAGTTATGTACCTTTTGATAAAATTAGCACAACACCCGTGTATTTTGTGGGTGATGCTAAACAGGTTGGTAAAGCCCAGGAAGCCATACACGATGCTTATGAATTGGCAGTAAATTTGTAAAATGAAATATCCACGATGGCAAATCAACAAACAGATGAATGATTATAAGCCTGTAGGGCTTTAATATTTATAACCACGGGTTTCAACCCGTGGTAAATAAATACCCAAAAGCCGTTTTGGCATGATTTTTTTCGCGGAGCAAGAAAAAATCATGATAAAACAAACGAGAGTGTAAATCAACATGTTATAGAATGAAATTAGAACACATCGCCATAGCAGTAAATAATCCCTCTGAAATAAAAGACTTTTACAAAGGACTATTGGGTATGAAGGAAGTGCGGAGTTTCATCCTGAACGAAGACCTGGCACAAAAAATATTTGGCATTCAAAAGGAAACACCGGTTGTCCTTTTGCAAAAAGAGGATTTGGTGTTGGAGGTTTTTTTATTGGATGAGCCCCTAAAAAAAGGCTTTAACCACATTTGTTTTTCTATGGCTGACAGGGAAGAATTGGTGAAAGCAGCCAATCAAAATAATTATGAAGTGATTCGAATTGAAAGAGATTTTTCCGACCTGGTTTTTATAAAGGATCATAGTGGAAATACTTTTGAAATAAAGGAAATAAAATAATGGATGAAATAAAATTGAAACCGATTGGGATTATTCACTCCCCTTTCAAAAAACCTCAGGGAGTACCAATTCAACCTTCAGGAGCCAGAGGAATTAAAGGCCATGTTGAGGTGTTCCCGAAATATCTGGAAGGCTTAAAAGATATTGCTGGCTTTTCTCACCTCATCCTGATTTACCATTTTCATTTAGCAAAAAAGGCTTCTTTATCTGTAGTCCCTTTTATGGATAAACATCCTCATGGGGTTTTTGCTACAAGGGCATCAGTCAGGCCAAATCCTATTGGATTTTCAGTAGTAGAACTGGAGAAAGTTGACGGAAATATTCTTCTGGTAAAAGATATTGACATTGTAGATGGCACGCCACTTTTAGACATCAAACCCTGTGTACCTCAATTCGATTTCAGTAAAGTTACCAAAACAGGATGGCTTGAAAATGCTGTTCATGAGCTTGCAGAAACAAAAGATGACGGACGGTTTATTGAATAGAATAAATACTTGATAATAAAATAATTAAAACAACGATGGGCTTACATTTCGCTTTTGCAGTAAATAACAACAATCAATTTGAAAAGAAACATTTTGGAGATGCCGATAAGTACCTGATATTTAAACAGGAGTCTGATAAAATTGTGCTCTTGTCTGAAGAATTCAATCATTTTAAAATGATGGATGAGGAGCTTGAACACGGTTCTAAAAAAAAGGGAAACGCAATTATTGAATTTTTAAAAAACAAGCGTGTAAGTTGCTTGGTGGCAAAACAGTTTGGTAAAAACCTAAAAATGGTAAACAAACATTTTATTCCTGTTATTGTTTCTTCAGAACAACACGAAGAAGTTGTTCAGATATTAAACCACCATATACATTGGATAGAAGATGAGAAGAAAAGCAGCACTTCAAATTATAAATTGTTTACCATAAAGTCGGGGATATTAAAATCAAGCATTAAAAAGTGAACCAAAATCAATTGTGAAACAAACTGAATGTAAATGGTTTCCTGTTTGTCCCATGAAATATTTTTGGGAAGATGGGAAATTGGATGAGGCATGGATTGAAAAATATTGCAAAAGCAATTGGAAGGAATGTGTTCGTTTTGATAAAGAAGAAAATGGGATATTTCATCCCGACAATATGTTACCAAACGGAGAAATAGATGAAAACCTATCTTGATTGTTTGCCATGTTTTATGAGTCAGGCCTTACGTGCAGGACGAATAGCAACAACAGATGAACGAAAAATCAAAGCGCTGCTGGATGATGTTGGTTGCCTGACAAAAGAAATTCCGATGGAAAATACTCCTCCTGAAACAGGTGATTTAATTTACCAAAAAGTCAGGGAAATTACGGGTATTCAAGACCCGTTTAAGCAAATCAAAAAGCAACATATTCATGAAGCATTGGCCTTGTATCCAAAGCTAAAACAAATTGTAAACGATTCATCCAATAAACTTTTAACTGCTATCCGAATCGCCATCGCAGGAAATATTATTGACCTTGGCGTGGGTAAGGAGTTCGATATTCTTGAAGATGTGAACAGGGTGCTCAAACAAGATTTTGCCATTTTTGATTTTGAGGAATTTACTGCACAACTCGAAAAAGCTGAATCAATTCTTTATCTTGGCGACAATGCCGGGGAATCTGTTTTTGATAAAATTCTGATTGAAGAATTGAGAAAACCCGTTACTTATGTTGTCCGTGAAATTCCGGTTATTAACGATGTAACGTTTGAAGATGCCATCAGGTCGGGACTTGATAAAGTTGCTGAAATTGTGTCTTCCGGAAGCTCGGCACCCGGAACAATTTTAAAACTGTGTAATGATGATTTTCTATACAGATTTAATCATGCCGATTTCATCATCAGCAAGGGGCAGGGTAATTATGAAGGCCTCTCAAATGTGCAGCGTTCTGTATTCTTTCTGTTAATCGCTAAATGCCACGTTATTGCAAATGATTTAAAAGTGAGGGAAAACGATATTGTATTGAAAGCAAACTAACAACACTTCCCCCAATAAACCTTTGTACCATTGTTACCATCAAGAAAAATATTGAGCAATCTCAATTTTCTTCTTATTCTATTATTCCCCACGAAATAAGCTTTTTAGGACAAATTGTTGTACCTTTATAGGCGTAAAGATTGAGCAAATCTGATTAGGTATTATGAATACAAAATGTAGACATCATGAAACCGCTGAAGACATCGAGAGCAGATTTGGAAAACAAAAAGTTTCTTTTTACAGAAATAGGATTGATTATCGCCCTCATTATTGTTTTGGTGGGCTTTAAATGGAAATCACCTGACAGGAATAATGGTAATATTGAAACCCGTGATTTTGTAGAAATACAAGAAGAAATGGTTCCAATTACCGAACAAAAAGTAAAACCCCTTCCACCACCACCAATTACTACAGTGGTAACTATTAAGATTGTTGAAGACAATATTGTTGTAGAAGATGATATTGTAATTGATGCAGAAGCCAATCAGGAAACTAAAGTTGAAGAATATATTCCCTATGAATCACAGGAGACGGAGGAAGAAGAAGACATTGGAGAGGAACCCATTTTTGTTATTGTGGAATCAATGCCGGCGTTTCCTGGTGGTATGGATAAATTGATGAAGTACTTATCCGACAATATCAAATATCCTTCACAAGCAAGAGAACTAGGTATTCAGGGAAAAGTATTTTTGTCCTTTGTTATCGAAAAAGACGGCTCGGTAACTGATGTTACCTTGCTAAGAGGTATTGGAGGGGGCTGTGATGAAGAAGCTATTCGAGTGGTAAAAAACATGCCCAATTGGATACCCGGAAAACAACGAAATATTCCTGTCAGGGTACGCTTTAATTTACCTGTAAACTTTAGGTTATTGAGCTAAATAGAGTTCTGCCTCGAAAGCCAAAGATTCAATATTTTGGTTCTGCCAGTCAGTGAGTAAATATTCAATAAGCAACGCTCAATAAACAATAAGCAAGTAAAAAGAAGGGTTAAGTAATACAAAGGTTGTTAAACTATATGTTAATCTGGATATTAGATTCAATAACCAAGCAAATGGTTTGTTATAATTGTTTGTATTTTTCTCAATTATTCTAGAATAGCTTTCGTGTAAGAATACTTGAAAATTGAATGTTGTTTATTGAGTGTTGAGCATTTTTATGGACAAGTTTTGTTATTTGAATAATTATTTTTTGGTGCTTTATTTTCCCGTCCTGGATGGATTGGTATTACAGAAAGATTTTAAAAAGTCAGGGTTTACCCTTTCTTACTAATATCCAATAATTTCTCTTTTTCAAGTATTTTAATGTGTTTTCCATCAACCTCAATAATCTTATCATTCTTAAGTTCTGCTAATAACCTGACTGCACTTTCGGTTGAAATACAGGAAAAATCAGCAATATCCTGTCTTGAGAGCTTTGAAAATAAGTCCTCCTGATTAAAGTTTTCATCGCTTAAGTAAAGCAAAGTGTCGGCCAAACGGCCATGCATTTGTTTGTGTCCCAAACTTTTTATTTTGTTAAACAGTTGATTTTCACTAGTGCAATACCATTTTATGATTTCTGAGGCAAAATTCCCGTTGTTGTTCAGCAGCTTTCTGATACTTTCTTTTTCAATCAAACAAATGTTCGAATCTTCTAAAGCTACGGCTGAGTAATTGTAGATATTTTCACCATAAATAGAAGATAACCCAATGAATTCAGAAGTTTTCAAAATCTTGACATTGATATTTTTGTTGTTTGGGCTTTCAAGGTATAACTTTACCAAACCATTCGAAATGTATAAAACATAGGAGGCAAATGCACTCTGCTTGCATATATTTTCACCTTTCCTGTATAGTATTTGGGTTTTATTCTGATTGATGAATTCAAGTTCGGAGGGAATCAGCTTTTTAAAACATGCTGAGCTATTTGTACAATCCAAACAATTTATCGATTCTGAGAAATCAGTCATGATATATCTATTAATCAGGGCAATCCTTATCAGTCGGGTAATTTACCATAAGGCTATCCAAAATTAGTATTAATATCAATAGAAATATTGAAGAATATCAATTATTTACTTAATTTTTAAGAAACTGTTTGATAATAAGTTCTTGCATTTTAGACTTAACTTTGTTGTCATTGAATGTATTAAGCACTTTATAAAACCTATTGTTTAATTAATAAAACAAATCATGAAAGCTACCTATTTATGTCCGCATTGCCGGGGCGCAATTAATGCAGGGAACAACATCATTTTATCAGCCAAAACCAAATCGAAAAAAGTTGGCCTGATATTATTGCACGAAGAAATTGGAAACTATGCAAGCGAACAGAGTTCTTCATTAAGTGTTGAAGAAGGTGAAGTTGTCGATTTATTTTGTCCGGTTTGCCACGAAAGTTTAAATATCCCAATAAAGGATGCACTTGCAAAATACATTAGGATAGATGAAAATTTGAAAGAGTCTTTTATTGTTATCTCAAGAAAATACGGTGAAAGAATCACTTTCAAGGTGGACGAAAACAAACATATAGAATCCTATGGGGAAAAGCTAAGCAGGTATATCGACCCGGATTGGTTTTTATTGAAATGACATAAAAATTTTCGATACTGTGTTTTGAAAAAGGAACCAAAAAATTAATAGTCATGAAAACAATAGTAGTACCCACCGATTTTTCAGACCACGCATTGTATGCGCAAAAAATAGCAGCAAGCATTGCACATCAAATAAATGCTGAAATTAAACTTGTTCATGTATGTGATTTACCGTTGGCAGAATTTGCTGATCAGTATTATTACGAGAAGTTTTATAAACAAATAAAAACAGATGTACAAGAAAAACTCAATGCGCTGGTTGAGATGGATATTTTGAAAGGAATTAAGGTCAGTACACATATTGTAAGCAATATACGTATATGGGAATTGACTACTGAAAAAGAATTCAAGAATACAGACTTAATCGTGCTGGGTTCTCACGGCAAAAGTGGATCGAACAAATTATTCATTGGGTCAAATACTGAAAAAATTGTACGACTTGCTGATTTACCGGTTTTAACCATAAAAAATGAGCATTCAGATTTTAATGTTAAAAAAATGGTTTTTACATCAGATTTTTATAGCGAGTCGTATGCAACATTTAAAAAAATTCAATTCTTTGCTGACCTTTATGGCGCACACATCCATCTGCTGAAAGTTATTACCCCCAAACATTTTGAACCAACACCCATCAGCAAAAAACTATTGGAAGATTTTGCCGAACATTTTAAACTTACAGATTATTCTCTAAATATATATAACGCTACAAGTATTGAAAAAGGCATTACCGATTTCAGTGATGAAATA
>QMPA01000106.1 GCA_003650365.1 Bacteroidota bacterium
ATTTTACCAAACCTTTGCGCAGGTACAGGAAAGAATTAATCTTGTCACCCTCACGCCTGATAACTTCCCCGCGCTTAAAAATGTATTCTTTTCGGGCATTGTTCACCTGCTCATATTCCGCATTATTTAACTTGTCGTACAACAAATTACGGTAAATACAAGATTTACAATTCTTTATGTCCTTACTTATCTTCATTATAAACTAGCCGCAAATATAGTAATTATGATAAATGTCATATGTATAAATTATCATATCTAACTATGTGAATATAACTTTGCAGAAAATTTATAAGTCAATATTTTTCAGACAAGAAAACAATACATAAAATGAAGAGATTATTAATATTGGGTGCAGGAACTGCCGGCACCATGATGGCCAACAAAATGCGCAATAATCTGGAAAGGGATGAGTGGGATATTACCATTGTTGACCAATTCAAAACGCATTATTACCAACCCGGATTTTTGTTTATCCCATTCGGGATGTACACCAAAAAAGATGTGATAAAACCCAAGAGCGATTTCTTCCCGGTAGGGGTAAATGTGATTTATTCAAAAATTGATAAAATTGTTGCCGACGATAATCAAGTGCTTTTAGATGATGGCGTTGTTTTGAAATATGACTACTTGATTATTGCAACCGGTACACGCACCGCCCCCGAGGAAGTTGACGGCTTAAAAGACAAGCTCTGGTACAAAGATATTTTTGATTTTTATACCATTGAAGGTGCCGTGGCTTTGGCTAATTATTTTAAAACCTGGAAGGGTGGAAACCTGGTCGTTAACATTGCAGAACTGCCCTATAAATGTCCGGTGGCCCCACTCGAATTTGTGTTTTTCGCCGATGCTTTTTTCACAGAAAGGGGTATGCGCGACAAAGTGAAGATTATTTACGTAACCCCAATGTCGGGCGCATTTACAAAACCCCGTGCAACAAAAATGCTGGGCGATTTGCTGGAACAGAAAAACATCGAGATTGTTCCCGACTTCAACATCATGGAAGTGAATAACGATGAGAAAAAAATTATTGATTATGGCGGTGTTGAAGTACCCTTTGATTGCCTTGTTTCCGTCCCAACCAATATGGGTGATAGCATGATTGAACGCAGTGGTTTGGGCGATGACATGAACTTTGTACCCACCGACAAACATACCTTGCAGCAAAAAGATCATGAAAATATTTTTGTCATTGGCGATGCTTCAAATATTCCCACTTCTAAAGCCGGATCGGTTGCCCACTTTGCTTCAGAAATTCTGGAAGAAAACCTGATGTGCGCCATCGAAGGCAGACCTTATACAGCCAGTTTCGACGGCCATGCCAATTGCTATATCGAAACCGGTTATGGAAAAGGAACACTGATTGATTTCAATTACGATACCGAACCCTTACCCGGTTCATTTCCCTTTCCCGGACTTGGTCCATTCGGCTTGTTGAAAGTAACACGGATGAATCATTATGGTAAACTGCTGTTCAGGTGGATTTACTGGCATATCCTTTTAAAAGGAAAAGAAATGCCCATCGATTCGGAAATGCAAATGGCCGGTAAGAAACTTTAGATCCTTTAATGGATTTATTTCATTTCAAAAATTAGTTCTCTCCAAAGACAAAAAAGAATAAAATGCCACTAAGACACCAATACGCTAAGACGAACAAAGTGAAGATAACAAGGATATTAACCTTGGTGTTTCTTCGTGCCTTTGAGTCTTCGTGGCAAGATTTTATTATTTAGGGAGGACATTAAAATTGAAAAAAAATAATGGACAACAACAATATGCAGGAACAGATTAACGAAATCAATCGTAAGCTCGACCTGGTACTTGAAGAAGTAATGGCTCAGCGGGAAACCCGGCAATCGATCGAGGATCTGACAGCCGATTTAACCATCGTTGGCAAAGATGCATTTTCATCGGTAGTTACCGAATTGGACAATGCCGGTGTCGAATTGGATGGCGAAGCAGTAAAAATGCTGATGCTCAAATTCGTTCGAAATATCGATACCATTAACGAGATGTTCGAAATGCTGGAAAGCGCCAATGATTTTCTCAAAGATGTTTCTCCAATCCTCCATCAAATGGGATTGGACGGCATCAAGATGATGAATGAAATGGAGCAAAAGGGCTACATCGATTTCTTCCGCGAAGGGATGAATATTATGGACAATATTGTCACCCATTTCTCGACAGATGACGTGAAATTACTGGCTGACAACATTGTTACAATAATGGAGACCGTAAAAGAATTAACCCAGCCCGATATGCTCAAAGCCATCAATAGCGGTGTGGTCGTTTACAAGAGCATCGATGTTGAGGATATTCCAGAATATTCAATGTTTAAAGCCATGCGTGAAATGAACTCGAAAGAAATGCGGCGAGGAATTGGATTCATGATCACATTCCTGAAAAACATTGCCCGCGAAACAGAAAAGAAATAGAAAAATTAATTCAAATTAATTTCATTTTATAAATCATTTAAAACCATATTAGATATGTCAATAAAAACAATAGCAGGAGTAAATGTCGATGTAAACGACGAAGGTTACATGACAGATGCATCACAATGGAACAAAGACGTTGCTGCCGGAATTGCAGCCGAAGAAGGTGTTGAGTTAACAGATACACATTTCGAATTGATGGACTGGATACGTGAAAAAGTAGCTACCGGTGACACTTTAACCCTTCGTGGAATTGGAAAATCTGGCGTTGTCGATGCCAAGCAGTTCTACAAAATGTATCCGGGAGCGCCCTTAAAAAAAGCAACAAAGATTGCAGGTGTACCTAAACCTACATCTTGTATTTAACACAAGACGGATAAACCAGAAGCTCCAAATATCAAAGGAACAAAAAGCAAACCCGCCTGCCGGACGGGCAGGTAGATCCAAATTTTGGAATCATGTAAATTTCAAAACAAAACATCTTTAATGTCTTACAGTTTGCGTTCTTGATATTGTAATTTGAGATTTACCTGCCCGTCCGGCAGGCGGGTTTGTTATTTGATTATTGTGTTTTGTGATTTTCTGTCAATGACCGAAGGAAATCCGGATAGAAAAATGCTCGAATATTAAAAATATGATACTTAAAAGTTAAACCATGGAAAAAGAAAAAAAGATGCCCTTGAAAAAAATCATGCTGATTTGCTCAAAGGGTTCTATCGAAGATGTTTATGCTGCATTGGTAATGGGCAATGGTGCCGTAATGGAAGGTATTGAAACCAAAATGTTTTTCACCTTTTTTGGTCTCGATGCCATCACGAAAAAAACAATGGACAGTTTACACACATCTACTGTTGGAAACCCCGCCATGCGGATGCCCGGTGGACTGGCTTTCCCGACTATGTTGGGTGGCCTGCCCGGTGTTGAAGCCGGTGTTTCTAAAATGATGCGCAAACAAATGGATGATTTGGATATTCCTCCGGTGAGCGAATTCCTGGAATTGATTACTGCCGGTGGTGGCGAAATTTATGCTTGCAAACTCGCCATGGATATGTTTAAGCTGACAAAGAAAGATTTGTCCGACGAAGTTTCTGATGTGATTACTGTTGGCGATTTATACGAAATGTGCGATGGCGAAGGTGTTCAGATAGTGTTTACCTGATTTGGGTTGTCCCGCCAGGTGGCCTTGCTCCTAGCGGGTCGAAAAAAGAACGACCCACCTACAGGATTATTCTATAATAAAGCCCTCTGCAAGGGGCTTTTTTCTATTTTTGACCTTTCTAATTTTTCATGGAAGAACAATCGACAAAAAGCAATGAGCCAGCAGCAGAAAAAGTGATGACCTTTTGGGACCATCTGGATGAATTGCGTGCGCACATTTTCAGGTCACTGATTGCTGTTGTTATACTGGCCATTATCGCTTTTTTAAATCGCGAATTCATTTTTGATTCCGTTATCCTCGCTCCCAGTACATCCGATTTTTTTACCAATCGTGCGTTATGTAAAGTAGGGGAGTGGTTGTCGTTGAATGCACTTTGTATTGACGATATGAAACTGGAGATTATCAATATTAAAATGTCGGGGCAGTTTCTTACCCATATGTACATTTCTATAATTGCCGGTTTCATTTTTGCTTTTCCGTACGTACTTTGGGAAATCTGGCGTTTTGTACAACCTGCCATGCTCGAAAATGAAAAGAAATACTCGAAGGGTGGATTGTTCATCAGCACCTTTTTGTTCTTATTGGGAATATTGTTCAGTTATTACCTTATCGTTCCGTTAACCGTAAATTTTTTGGGAACTTACCAGGTGAGCGAAAGTGTAACTAACCAAATATCACTGAGCTCGTACATCAGTACGGTGGTCTCGGTTACCTTTGCTGTTGGCATTGTTTTCGAGTTGCCAATTCTTGTTTATTTCTTAACAAAGATTGGTGTACTTACTCCTGATTTTATGAAAAAGAATAGGAAATATATGTTTGTGATTTTACTTGTTCTTTCTGCAATCATCACGCCACCCGATATGTTTAGCCAGGTTTTGGTTGTATTGCCATTAATAGGTCTTTACGAAATCAGTATTAAAGTTTCACAGCGGGTTTACCGTAAGAATTATGAGGAGATAGATTAATAGTATTTTTCCATATTTCTCTCCTCCATTTCACATTCACGCAAAACTCCACAACTTCAGTCTCGCCCCCTCGCCCTCTCGCCCTATCACTCCATCTCCTCTCAAATCATCTTCTTCAACTCCATTGCCTCCACAACCATCTCCACAATTTGAGCCTTCGAAAAAGTTTCACAATTGAAAGTGAGGTCGAAATGAATATCACTGATTTTCTTTCTGGAGAAATCTTCAATGAGTTTTCGTTTTTTGGTATCGTGCTTCCTAATGAAAGCTGCCACATTAGTATCTTCAAAAACTTTTCTTCTCTTCAGTGCTTTCACCCGCCATTCGTAGGGTGCTATCAAACGAATGTGCAACCCGCTGTGTAAATCCCTGGTAGTAGCAACACCTGCCCTCCCGACAATAATCATGTTTCCTTCCTGGGCATAATGACGGAGTACTTCCGTAATAGTTTTGCGAACTGTCCGATCGCTTTTATAGTATCTGTTGCTGAAGGCCGATAAAATATCATCCACATGCGACTTTTCCTTTGTGTCGAATACATATTTTATCTGCGATTCGTTAAGCTTGAGTTTTTTGGCCGATTCTTCAAGCACCTCCTTATTGATGTATTTCCAGGCGGTATTTTTTTGCTTCAATTTTTTAATGATCTGAAAGGCCAGTTCATTGCCATTGCAGCCGGTCTGTCGTGAAATAGTAATAAATGGGAATATCCCGGTTTTTTCTTTTTTAGATGGAGCAACTCTTTTCTCGAAATAAGCAAGTAGGTCGTTAGGCATAACACAAGGTTTAAAAGGTTCATAAAAAACGGTTTAATCAATCTGAAACCTGCTTCAGCAGCAATCGGCTAAAGATACATAAAACTCAGCCGAAAAGCAAGGGCTTTTGAAAAAACAGGTAAAAATGGGGGAATGGGGAAATAAGGGAAATATGGGGAATGTCCGCCCCCTCGCCCTTTCGCCCCCTCGCCCTTTCGCCCCCTCGCCCTTTCAAAAATAATTTTCCATCATTCTGTAAGGAATCAAATTTACCTGCGACTAAGCATCCGAAACTAATTTTAAAATCATTTAACCCTTAACAAATTTAATCATGAAAAAAAGAATCAAAAATTTTAGCCTGCTCAGTGGAGCAATCATTGCATTTGTATTCGTTGTATTTACAGTTCAAACAAGCAATGCAAATGTTGTGTCGAATCAAAATGCTGTTGAAGGCGTTGAGATGGGAACGGAAATTATGAGTGGTATTGTTTACCTCAACATTATTGATGGAAAATGTGGTGGTACGACAACATCAGAAAAGAAAACGGAAACAAAAGCCAAAGCAAAAACTTCAGAAGGAAAATGTGGTGAAGGCAAATGCGGTGAAGGTAAATGTGGAACAGGAACTGCAAAAGCAGAAAAGAAAACAGATGCCAAAGTAAAATCATCAGAAACAAAAACGACTACTTCTGAAGGCAAATGTGGCGAAGGAAAATGTGGTGAAGGAACCTCAAAAACCGAAAAATCTACTTCCAAAAAAGCCAAAACCAGCGAAGGTAAATGTGGTGAAGGCAAATGTGGAGTTGCATAAATTGAGATTGTAATCCTGATTGTTTAATCGGGTTTTAAAGGCTGTCTTAAGATTTCACTACTTAGTTTCTGATAAACTATTCAAGTGGAAGAATTAACGGACAGCTTTTTTTATGCCCAAAAAATCGAAAAAAGATGAAATGTAAAATGTTAAGTGTTTGTAACACAATAGATGAAAAACTAAGTATTGGCCGCGACCTTTCCCTCTTGGGATTACGATTGCTTCTTGCTTATGCCTTTTACGGGCCGGCCATGGAAAAGTGGAACAATATGGAAGCCACCATCGCCTGGTTTGGCAATCCCGACTGGGGGCTCGGTCTTCCTTTTCCCGAACTAAACGCCTACATGGCTGCCTCAGTTGAGATTGTCGGGGTTGTGCTACTTGTGCTGGGTATTGGAACAAGATTGATTTCAATCCCGATGATTTTTGTAATGCTCATGGCGTATTTCACAGTGCATATCGATCATGGATGGTTGGCAATTGCCAGTTCGGCTGCCGATCCCGGTGTAGCCGAAAGATTGGGGATGGCCAAAGAAATACTGCAGGAACATGGAAATTATAGCTGGCTAACCGAAAAAGGGAGTTTTGTTATTTTACAGAATGGGGCTGAATTTGTTGTTACCTACATAATCATGCTGCTATCGCTGCTTTCGTTTGGCCCGGGAAGAATAAGTGTGGAAAATATTTTACGCCGTGCAACCTTTTCAAAGGAATAGAGGTCTAAGCTTTAGCTTAAACTTTATTTCTTTAACATTAATGCGAAACAAAATACGGAAAGTAAATGAGTGACTCTTTTTGAGTTGCTCATTTGCCTTTTTATACCAATGAGATAAATATGTTTAGTAAAATAATTAATGTGCGAATAAGTAAGCCCCCTTAATAAATAGTTAATTCTGGCATTTTATTAACAATAATTTGATCATAATTTTTCAAATATCTTATGTTAACATATATGTGTCTATTGATAATATTTTATATTTGCAAGTTGAAGAAAACAGAATTTAGTATTTAAACAAAAACAATCTTAATTTATTAATTTAAAACTTTTATCGTATGAAGAAAATTACAAAGTTTCTTTTAATGTTGGTTGCAGTGATGTTGTCATCGGGCGTTATGCTCGCGCAGCTTCAAATCTCGGATTTGGAAAAGCAAATGATACAAAACTTCCAGCCAAAAGAATTGGGTGATGGCTCAGGAGAAATTCTCCCGCTCAATGTTGATGCGGCCACCCCGATTACTACTTTTCCATTTTTCGATGATTTCGAAAGTGGAGTCTGGTCCCCTAATACGGAACCATTCAGCGGATTAGAAGCCAATGCAACCATCGCCGCTGGCGAAGGTGTTGATGGCGGTTTCGGTGTATTGCTGGAAGGAAATTCGTATGTCGGTTACTACCATACTACTTTGTGCACAGCCACAATGGACAATAACAGACCAATGCACGAAGCAGGTATCAACATGACTGTTGTTCCTTCAGGCGAGCTTGGAAATTTGACACTGGAGTTTGACTACGACCAGTTTTTTTCCTTTGCCAACTACTATGACGCCTTTGAGGTGCTGGTAAATGGTACCCCAATTGCAGACTTGAATGGTGAAACTTGTTTCTATTCAGCCTCAGCAATGGGAGACGGATATAGAAACATTCGCTTTGACCTGAGCGCTTATGCTGGCGCAACATTTGACCTGCAGATCGACTTTGTTGGTAAATATTACCGCAATTATTATCAGGGTGGAGACGCCATGATTATCGATAATTTGAGGGTATTTTACCTTGCAACTGGTGATTTCTCTGTTGATGTTACTGCTGACGGAACTCCACTTGCCGGAGCAACTGTTGGTATCGAAGATGTAAATGAATACATCACCGATGCAAGCGGACACGTTGATTTTCTGAGTCTGGAAACAGGTGATTATGAAATTTATGCCTATAAGGATGGTATGAGCTTTGCTACACAAACAGCAACAATTTTACCCTTTGGTGTAACTCAGGTTAATTTTGACCTCAGTCCTCCTGTTATGGTTATCAATCCTTTGGTAATCATCGAAACACTGAATCCTAACGAATACCTGACTACCTTTATTGGCATTCAGAATATTGGTGCCGGTGATCTTTTCTGGACAGCCGAGATTGTTTACCCTGTTTTGACAGTAGACGGAGACTATCCAAAATATGGTATCAGTAAAGCCGACATTACGTATGGTACAGTAAGCAACACTTTGGCCTTTGACCGTAGTGAAGCCGGTGATGTTGTAAATGGTATCGAAGGTACACGCACAGTTGGTGATGTATTAGAGACCGTAAACCCACAAGGCGTTCAGCCATGGGGAGTTGCTTTTGACGGTGAATACTTATGGGTAACTGACCCATTTGGAGCCAATGGAAATGCAGCCACCCAGTTCAATACTGATGGTTCAGCTACAGGTTACTCAATCAACATGTCATTCGGTGGCAGTTGGATTGCTGATATGTCTAGTGATGGAGTCAACCTCTATTGCTGTAACGTAGGTGGTGACAACGCTATTAAAGTTGTTGACATTGCTTCCGGAACACTGATTGAGACCGTAACCGGTGCATTTACAATAACCAGCCAACGTGGTTTAGGCCATGATGAAATCAATAATGAATATTATATTGGTGGTTGGAACAGCAACAACATCTGGCGTACAGACGCAACAGGAGCAACAATTTCTCAGTTTGCTTACGCTGGTGTTAGTGGTATTGCCTACCACCCACAAGGCGGACCCGATGCATTTGGTTCTGTTTGGGTTGTTGGTAATGAGCCTGGAGATATGATTAACGAGTATGATCCAAATACAGGATGGACATTGCTTCAAGGCTTTGGTATTCCTTCAGGTATTGGATATAGCGGTGCCGGTTTAGGATTGAACGGTGATGGTAACCTTTGGGTAGTGAACCAAAGTAACCAGACCATTTACCTTGTTGACACCGAAGAACCATTATCCGGTGGTGGTGGTGATTGGTTGACCTTAGACTTTTACGAAGGCAATGTTGAAGCCAATGGCGGATCAATGACAGTACCAACTAATTTGGATGCTACAGGAACAGAGGCCGGTGAAGTTTACAATGCCGACATTGTATTTCATGCACAGCCAAACGTTAGTGAGACCACCGTACCTGTTACGATGATCATCGCTGGTGACGAACTGGTACCTGCCACTGATTTAGAAGCAGTATTGGTTAATATGATCACTGGCCGTGTTGACTTGAGCTGGCAATTCCCAAGTGGAATTACTTTTGAGTATTTCCTTATCAGACGTAATGGCCAAGCAATTGCCAATACGCAAAATACGACTCATACAGACATGCTGCCCACATATGGTATCTATGATTATACTGTATCTGCAGTTTATGCAGAAGGCGAAACTGTACCTGCCGGACCTGCCCAGGTTATCTGGTTTATTCCTGAAATGTGCTGGAATCCTGCTTCTCCTGAGAACTACCAGTGGGTAGAAACGGAAGAGCAAGTAGAATTATGGGTGAGCAACTGTGGTGAAGGAACATTAACCTTCAGTTTCCCTGAATATGTTGCCCAGACTTTATTGAACGATCCTAATATTGAGCAGAATAATACCGATCCTATTCCTAGTTTTGCTGCTATGGGTGATGTTGCCAAAGGGGAGAAAGACCCACGTGACGGACAAGGACATCCTATTGTATTGGGAGCCGGTGGACCTGATGGTTTTGGTTATGAATGGATAGACAGTGATGAGGCCGGTGGCCCAATTTACAACTGGATTGAAATCAATGCCATGGGAACAGATCATGGATTGAGTGGTGATGATGCTTTTGTTACCATTTCTTTACCATTTTCATTCCCGTTTTATGAAAATGCTTATTCCTCACTTAAAGCTTCTAGCAATGGTTACCTGACTTTTGGAGCCGATGGTACAGACTATAGCAATGATGCAATCCCAAGCACAATAGATCCTAACGATTTAATTGCTGCTTTTTGGGATGACCTGAACTTTACAGGAGCAGCCAAACTTTATAGTTATTTTGATGCTGCGAACAACTATTTCGTTATCGAATACGAAAATGTTCCAAAACTTGGTAGTTCTGATGTGAATACTTATCAGTATATTCTTTTTGCCAATGGTAAAATTATGTTCCAGTATAAGAGCATGAATGGAGCATTAAACAGTTCAACTGTTGGTGTTGAAAATGCCGCTGGTACTGTTGGTTTGCAAGTAGCTTATAATACAGATTATATAGCAGACAATTTGGCTGTACTTGTATTCTCACCAAGCCATTTTATCATTGATGTACAACCAGCCTTGGGTCATGTTACCGAAGGCGACAGTATTCAAGTGATGATGACCTACAGTTCAGCAGGTTATGACGCAGGAGCTTATACCGAAGATCTTTTTGCAACAACCAATGAATTGGTGCCTGGCAACGAGCACTTTATTCCTAACACAATGTATGTTTACACTCCTGGTCATTTCTTTGGCACGGTAACAGACTGCAACAGTGGTGCTGCTTTGTTTGGTGTAACAGTAACAGCAGTAGGTGCAGAAACCTATTTCACAGAGACTGCTGCTGACGGTACTTACGATTTATATGTTGACGAAGACACTTACGATGTAAGCTTTACACAAGTTGGCCTACAGACAGTAGTTGTCCTTGACACCTTTGCAATGAATGGTGTAATGACCGAAGTAAGCATAGGCATCTGCGAAGAGCCTTATCCAGTTGGTTGGGTATTTTTAGATCCTAATGAAGCTGACACTAAGGCGATGATCACCTGGAGTGATCCAATGGGACCTTACGAGATCATTTATGACG
>QMPA01000107.1 GCA_003650365.1 Bacteroidota bacterium
GGTTTTGGCGATAGCTCCTTAAATTTTCGTTTGCTTTTCTGGGTACATTTCGAGAAGGGGATTGGAACAAAAAGTGATATTGCTATTGGTGTTTATAACATTTTTGCAGAGAATAATATTCAAATACCATTCCCACAAATTGACTTGCATGTGAAGAAAGAAGACGAAGAGTTACTTCCGGAATCAAAACCAGCGGAAAAGCCCAAAAAGAAACTGCCTGTTTCTAAAAAGAAAATGCCTAAATCAGGGCCGGTTGATGAACCCGAATTAGGTGATGGTACGGGAGGCGGGGCTGAAAAGTAATTTGAAACCGAAATAAAGTACAAAAAAAACCCCTTGCATTTTGCAAGGGGTTTTTATATTAGGCTTGCGCTGTTGGCGCCCCAAACGAAAACGGGGGAATGTTGTTGTCCGTCTTTGTTTCTTTAATAGGGCCATGCAGCGCTTCAAATTTTCTGATGTTCTCGTGCAAAGCTTTGTAAAGCCGTTTCGCGTGTTCGGGTGTTAATATAATGCGCGACTTTACTTTTGCTTTCGGAGCACCGGGCATCAATTTTACAAAATCGATAATAAACTCGGCATGCGAATGTGTAATAATTGCCAGGTTTGAATAAGTTCCTTCAGCAACTTCTTCACTCAGCTCAATGTTAATCTGATTTTTCTTTTTATCTTCCATTTGCTTATCTATTGTTCAATTAGCTCCTCTTCTTCTGTATTGCTATCAACATTGCTAGTCGATTCCATGATGGCATCATACTCTTCTTTTGAACCAACAATAAGGTCTTCGTATTCGCGAAGGCCTGTACCAGCAGGAATCTTATGACCGACAATAACATTCTCTTTCAAGCCAAGTAAGCTGTCAGATTTTGCAGCAATAGAAGCCAGTGTAAGAACTTTAGTCGTTTCCTGGAACGATGCTGCTGAAATGAAGCTGTTGGTTTGTAAAGAAGCTTTTGTTATTCCCTGAAGCACCTGTCTTGCAGTTGCAGGTTGGGCATCTCTGGCTTCAGCAAGCGTTTTGTCTCTTCGTTTTAATGAAGAGTTTTCATCGCGAAGTTTCCGTGTGCTTATAATTTGTCCGGCAGATAAATTTTCAGAATCACCTGTTTCAACAACAACTTTCATCCCAAATATTTCATCGTTTACTTCCTGGAAAACAATTTTACTTACCAGTTCATTTTCAAGAAAACGTGTATCGCCCGAATCGGCTATCTGTACTTTACGCATCATCTGTCGAACAATAGTTTCAAAGTGTTTGTCGTTGATTTTAACACCCTGTAAACGATAAACCTCTTGAACTTCATTAACAATGTATTCCTGTACTTTCATCGGTCCCTTAATGGCAAGAATGTCTGAAGGTGTCATTACCCCATCAGAAAGGGAAGTTCCTGCTTTCACAAAATCACCTTCCTGTGCAAGGATTTGTTTTTTGGTAGAAATCAGGTATTTCTTTTCTTCACCTGTTTTTGAGGTAATAATTACTTCACGGTTTCCACGTTTCAGTTTTATTCCAAAGCTAACTACACCGTCAATTTCTGAAACAACAGCTGGATCTGATGGGTTTCTTGCTTCAAACAATTCTGTAACACGTGGCAAACCACCGGTAATGTCACCTGATTTTCCAAAAGCCCTGGGGATTTTTACAAGGAAATTACCAGCCTTTATATTTTGGCCTTCTTTTACCAAAATATGGGCTCCGGTCGGCAAGTCATAACTACGCAAAAGCGTTCCGTCTTTCGATAATATTTTAATTATCGGGTTTTTTGTTTTCTGACGGTTCTCGCTAATCACCATTTCTTCGTATCCGGTTTGTTCATCCGATTCCATCCTGAAAGTTTCACCTTCAATAATATTCTCGAAAGCAATGCTTCCTTTAACATCGGAAAGTATTACAGCGTTATATGGATCCCACTCAGCAATAATTTCTCCTTTTTTCACTTTCTCCCCATCCTTAAAGTAAAGGTTAGAAGCATAAGGAATATTTGCTGATGAGAGCACAACTCCGGTTTTTTTGTCAAGAACCCGCATTTCTGCCGAACGGCCAACAACAACTTCATAGGTCTTGCCTTCTTCATTTTTAAAATCGACAGTACGCAGCTCTTCCATTTTAATGACACCATCGAATGCCGCTTCAATTTTAGAAGTAGCAGCAATATTTGAAGCGGTACCCCCCTGATGGAAAGTACGCAGGGTCAGCTGTGTTCCAGGTTCTCCAATTGATTGAGCAGCAATAACGCCAACAGCTTCACCTTTTTGAACCATGCGGCCTGATGCCAGGTTACGTCCGTAACATTTGGCACAAACACCACGTTTTGATTCGCAGGTTAATACCGATCTGATTTCAACAGATTCAATTGGTGATTCTTCAATAATTTTTGCGTGAATTTCTGTTATCTCATTTCCTGCTTCAATAATCAAATCTTCTGTAAGCGGATTGTAAACATCATGAAGGCTAACCCGTCCCAGAATTCTGTCGTATAATGTCTCAACAACATCTTCTCCTTTTTTCAAGGCCCCGGTTGTTAAACCACGCAGGGTTCCGCAGTCTTCAATATTAATCACAACATCTTGAGCAACATCAACAAGTCTTCTTGTAAGATAACCCGCATCAGCAGTTTTAAGGGCAGTATCGGCCAAACCTTTACGTGCACCGTGAGTCGAAATAAAATATTCAAGAACCGAAAGACCTTCTTTAAAGTTAGATAAAATGGGGTTCTCGATAATCTCTCCACCTGTTGCACCAGATTTTTGAGGCTTTGCCATCAGTCCCCTCATTCCTGAGAGCTGTCGAATTTGCTCTTTAGAACCACGGGCACCCGAGTCAAGCATCATATAAACAGGATTAAATCCCTGGTCATTTTGCGATAACTCTTTCATTACTGTGTTTGTAAGATGAGAGTTAGCATGTGTCCAAATATCAATAATCTGGTTGTACCTTTCGTTGTTGGTGATGAATCCCATATTGTAGTTATTCAACACTTCATCAACTTCCTTATTGGCATCTTCAACCAGTTTAGGCTTAATGTCAGGAATAAGTACGTTACCCAAATTAAAGGATAATCCACCTTTAAAAGCCATTTTGAAACCAAGCGATTTAATATTATCAAGGAAATCTGCGGTAACTTCTGTACCAGTCTCTTTTAAGATTTCACCAATAATATCACGCAAAGCACGCTTAGTCAGCAATTCGTCTATATAACCATATTCTTTAGGGACAAACTGGTTGAACATCACTCGTCCAACAGTTGTTTCAATTAATTTGTTAACGATTTTCCCATCTTCTTTCACGTCAACCTTAACATTAATTATGGCATGCAGGTCAACAATCTTTTCGTTGTATGCAATGTTAACTTCTTCGGCAGAATAAAAATGCATGCCTTCTCCCTTAATCGGATGGTCTTTGGTGCTTTTACGTGCTTTTGTGATGTAGTAAAGCCCCAATACCATGTCTTGCGATGGAACCGTAATAGGTGCTCCGTTGGCAGGGTTGAGAATATTGTGTGAAGCAAGCATAAGTACCTGTGCTTCAAGAACTGCTGCATGTCCAAGTGGTACGTGAACAGCCATTTGGTCACCATCAAAGTCAGCATTAAAAGCAGTACAAACCAATGGGTGAAGCTGAATGGCTTTTCCCTCGATAAGTTTTGGCTGGAATGCCTGAATACCCAGACGGTGAAGTGTAGGTGCGCGGTTAAGCAATATGGGATGGCCTTTCAAAATACTTTCGAGGATATCCCAAACAATAGCATCCTTTTTCTCAACAATTTTCTTTGCCGATTTTACTGTTTTCACAATGCCCCGTTCAAGCAATTTTCTAATAATAAATGGTTTAAACAGTTCGGAAGCCATTCCTTTTGGCAAGCCACATTCATTTAGTTTTAAATTAGGACCTACAACAATAACAGATCGGCCTGAATAGTCAACGCGTTTACCAAGTAAGTTCTGACGGAAACGACCTTGCTTACCTTTCAAGCTGTCACTAAGTGATTTTAATGGCCTGTTTGAATCTGTCTTTACGGCACTTGATTTCCTGGAATTATCCAATAAGGAGTCAACCGCTTCCTGAAGCATGCGTTTTTCATTACGCATAATTACATCAGGTGCTTTGATTTCGATGAGCCTTTTTAGTCGATTGTTTCTGATAATTACCCTGCGGTATAAATCATTCAGGTCAGATGTTGCAAAACGTCCGCCGTCCAGGGGAACGAGTGGTCGTAATTCAGGTGGTATTACAGGTACGATTTTAACAATCATCCACTCCGGTCTGTTTTCTGCCCTGTTTCTGGCATCACGAAATGCTTCAAAAACTTGTAAACGTTTTAAAGCATCTGCTTTGCGTTGTTGCGATGTTTCGGTATTTGCTTTATGTCGCAAATCATATGAAGTCTGGTCGAGGTCTATCCTGGCCAGTAAATCATGAACCGCTTCGGCACCCATCTTGGCGATGAACTTGTCTGGATCATCATCGTCTAAGTACTGGTTTTCGGGATGTGTTTCGTTCAGTTTTTCAAGAATGTCAAAGTATTCTTCTTCTGTAAGAAACTGTAGAAAATCAAGACCTTGTTCGTCATCCTTGTCTTTTTTCAGTAAAATACCAGGATTTATCACTGCATAACGCTCGTAATAAATAATCATTTCGAGCTTCTTTGTCTGAAGCCCAAGCAATGCCCCGACCTTACTAGGAAGTGACCTGAAAAACCAAATGTGTACAACGGGAACAACAAGTTGAATGTGCCCCATTCTTTCGCGTCTCACCTTCTTTTCAGTAACTTCAACTCCACAGCGGTCGCATACAATGCCTTTGTATCTAATCCGTTTGTATTTTCCACAATGACATTCGTAATCTTTCGTGGGACCAAAAATCCGCTCGCAAAACAAACCATCACGCTCCGGTTTATAGGTGCGGTAATTAATGGTTTCAGGTTTCAGTACCTCACCATATGACCGGTCAAGTATTTTCTCTGGTGATGCAAGGCTGATTGTGATTTTATTAAAAGAACTTGGAATTTTGCTGTCTTTTCTGAAAGCCATATATCGTTAGTTATAAGATGTCAATAAAAAATTAATCAAAACTGAGATCAAGGCCAAGGCCTCTCAGTTCATTTACCAAAACATTAAATGATTCGGGAACATTTGGAATAGGCATTACTTCACCTTTTACGATTGTTTCGTAAGCTTTGGAGCGTCCGGTAACATCGTCAGATTTAACAGTAAGAATTTCCTGAAGGATATTGGCAGCACCAAATGCCTCGAGTGCCCAAACTTCCATCTCGCCAAAACGTTGGCCTCCAAACTGTGCTTTACCTCCAAGTGGTTGCTGGGTAATAAGTGAATACGGCCCAATTGACCTGGCGTGCATTTTATCGTCAACCATGTGGTGCAGTTTTAGGATATAAATATAACCTACTGTTGCCGGCTGATCGAATCGTTCACCAGTTTCACCATCGTAAAGGTATGTGCTTCCGTTTTCGGGTAGCTCAGCCTTTTCCAGATATTGATTGATTTGTGATACGCTTGCACCATCAAAAATTGGTGTTGCATAGGTTTCGCCCAGTTTTTTACCGGCCCAACCCAAAACAGTCTCGTAAATTTGTCCAAGGTTCATCCGTGATGGTACACCCAATGGGTTTAATACGATATCAACAGGTGTTCCGTCTTCAAGGAATGGCATGTCTTCTTCACGAACAATACGTGCAACAATACCTTTGTTTCCGTGACGACCGGCCATTTTATCACCAACTTTTAGCTTGCGTTTTTTAGCAACATAAACTTTGGCCATTTGTACAACACCATTGGGAAGTTCATCGCCAACGGAAGCCACAAACTGTTTGCGTTTAAACACGCCCAGCAGTTCTTTATACTTAATGTTGTAGTTGTTGATTAGTTGTTTAATCAAATCGTTCTTACCCTTGTCAGTTGTCCATTTGTCAGGATTAACTGTTGTGTAATCAAGGCCATGCAATATTTTTTGCGAAAACTTCGTCTTTTTTGGGACGATAAGGTCGCCATAGTTGTTATGTACTCCCTGTGAAGTCCGGTTACTAACCAGCGTAATTAGCTTGTCGGTAAGTTTCGCTTTAAGAACAGAAAAGTAGTTATCGTACTGCTCTTTAAGAGCAGCAAGAATATCCTTTTCCTTTGCTTTTATTTTCTTGTCCTTTACAGCTCTCGAAAACAGGTTTTTGCTGATAACAACTCCACGCATTGAAGGAGGTGCTTTAAGCGATGCGTTTTTAACATCACCAGCTTTGTCACCAAAAATAGCCCGGAGTAATTTTTCTTCTGGTGTAGGATCACTTTCTCCTTTCGGTGTGATTTTTCCAATCAGAATATCTCCTTCAGTTACCTCAGCACCAATGCGGATTAAACCGTCTTCATCAAGGTCTTTGGTAGCCTCGGCACTCACATTTGGAATATCGTTTGTCAGTTCTTCAATACCACGCTTGGTATCTCTAACGTCGAGCGAGAATTCTTCGATATGAATGGATGTGAAAATATCTTTCTTAACTATTTTTTCAGAAATTACAATAGCATCTTCAAAGTTGTATCCTTTCCAGGGCATAAATGCAACCATCAGGTTGCGGCCCAGTGCAAGTTCTCCATTCACGGTTGCGTATCCTTCGCACAATACCTGCCCTTTTGTAACTTTATCTCCCTTTCTAACAATCGGTCGGAGATTGATGAATGTATTTTGATTCGTTCTCTTAAACTTGGTTAATTTGTATGTTTTTACATCATCTTCAAAACTAACCAGTTTTTCCATCTCGTCTCGCTGATACCTAATGATAATTTTATTGGCATCCACGTATTCAACCTCACCTTCACCTTCTGAATTAAGCAATACCCTGGAGTCTCTGGCAACACCACCTTCAATACCTGTCCCAACAATTGGGGCTTCAGAATTCAGCAAAGGAACAGCCTGGCGCATCATATTCGAACCCATCAATGCACGGTTGGCATCATCATGTTCCAAAAATGGAATTAGAGAAGCCGCAATAGAGGCAATTTGATTGGGAGCAATGTCGATCATGCCTACCTCTTCGCGAGGTGTAATAGGATAATCCGCCTGGTAACGAACTTTTACTTTTTCGTTGGTAAATTGGCCATCATCTTCAACCAAAGTACTGGCTTGTGCAATAATTTTGTCTTCTTCCTCTTCGGCACTTAAGTAAATTGGATCAGCTTTGAATTGTACTTTACCATTAGATACTTTCCTGTATGGTGTCTCGATAAAACCAAGCTTGTTGATTTTAGCATAAACACAAAGTGAGGAAATCAATCCAATATTTGGGCCCTCAGGGGTTTCGATTGTGCACAAACGGCCATAGTGTGTATAGTGCACATCTCGCACCTCAAATCCGGCACGTTCACGTGAAAGTCCTCCTGGTCCCAATGCCGAGATACGGCGTTTGTGGGTAAGCTCCGACAATGGATTGGTTTGATCCATGAATTGTGAGAGCTGGTTGGTACCAAAAAATGAATTAATTACGGAAGACAGTGTTTTGGCATTAATCAGATCGGTAGGCGTAAAAACCTCGTTATCGCGAACATTCATTCTTTCGCGGATTGTCCTTGCCATTCGAGAAAGACCAACACCAAATTGGTTGTACAATTGTTCACCAACTGTTCTTACCCTACGGTTACTCAAGTGATCAATGTCGTCAACAATTGTTTTATTGTTGATTAATTTAATCAGATACTTGATGATAAGGATAATGTCTTCTTTGGTTAATACCCGAACATCGGATGATGTATTGATCTCTAATTTCTTATTAATCCTGTAACGCCCAACCTCACCAAGGTCGTAACGTTTATCAGAGAAAAATAATTTTTCAAAAATACCACGTGCAGTTTCTTCGTCTGGAGGTAGTGCATTTCGTAGTTGAAAGTAGATGTATTCAACCGCTTCTTTTTCCGAGTTAGTCGTGTCTTTTTGCAGTGTATTGAAAATAATCGAAAAATCGGCAGCGCTAGGATCGTCTTTGTGTAAAAGAACAATTTTTGCACCAGATTCGATAATTTGTTCGATGTGGCTACTTTCAATAATTGTTTCCCGTTCAAGGATAACATCGTTACGCTCGATGGTAACTACTTCGCCAGTATCTTCATCAACAAAGTCTTCGAACCATGATCTGACAACACGTGCTGCCAGTTTTCGGCCAATCACTCTTTTTAATCCGGCTTTACTAACTTTTATTTCTTCAGCAAGGTTAAATATTTCTAAAATATCCCTGTCTGTCTCGTAGCCAATTGCACGAAGAAGTGTTGTAACAGGCATCTTCTTTTTCCTGTCAATGTAGGCATACATGATGTTGTTAATGTCGGTAGAAAACTCCATCCAGGAGCCCTTAAAAGGGATAATCCTAGCCGAATACAGTTGTGTACCGTTGGCATGCCTGTGTTGACCAAAGAAAACACCAGGTGATCGGTGAAGTTGTGAAACTACAACACGTTCTGCACCATTAACAACGAAGGTTCCTTTGGGGGTCATGTATGGGATCATACCCAAATACACGTCCTGCACAATGGTTTCAAAGTCTTCGTGGTCGGGATCGGTACAATACAGTTTTAGTTTTGCTTTCAGTGGGACACTGTAAGTTAATCCACGCTCCAGGGTTTCCTCGATGGAATACCGTGGGGGATCAATAAAATAGTCGAGAAATTCGAGGACAAAATTATTTCTTGCATCAGTAATCGGAAAGTTTTCTGAAAAAACCCTGAAAAGCCCTTCGTTTTTTCTGTTTTCCGGATTGGTTTCCAATTGAAAGAAATCCTGAAATGATTTCAATTGGATGTTGAGGAAATCAGGATAAGGCAATTGGTTTTTCGTCGATGCGAAACTGATTCTTTCGGTTTTAATGTTAGCCAAAGCTTAATGGTTTTAAGTATAAACAATTCTGGTTATTTAGTTACCAGATAAAAAGAAAGAATGATATAAAAGAACGAATAGGCGCAAACCTCTAACCCGAATTTCGGGTTAGAGGTTAGGCCATGTAATTATAAGATGTACTATTTAACTTCTACTTCAGCACCAGCTTCTTCAAGTTGGGCTTTCAGTGCGTCAGCTTCATCTTTCGAAACGCCTTCTTTAACGGCTTTCGGTGCGGAGTCAACCAATTCTTTTGCTTCTTTAAGTCCTAAGCTGGTCAATTCTTTAACCAGTTTAACAACTGCCAGTTTTGACTGACCGTGTGACTTTAAGATAACATCAAATGCTGACTGCTCTTCAGCAGCTTCATCTTCACCCCCAGCAGCGGGTCCGGCAATAGCCACTGCAGCTGCAGCTGGCTCAATACCATATTCTTCTTTAAGGATGTCAGCAAGTTCGTTAACCTCTTTTACAGTCAGGTTAACCAATTGTTCCGCAAATGCTTTCAAATCTGCCATTTTTGTATCGATTTAATTTATGAATATAATTCTGAAAAATAATTCTTATTGATAATTTACCCTTATTCAGATTTTTCTGATAAGGTAGTGAGGATTCCGGAAAGTGTATTACTACCGGATTGTAATGCTGAAACAACATTTTTGACAGGTGATTGCAGTAAGGCAATAACATCGGCAATGAGTTCGTCTCTAGATTTAATAGAGACAAGGAAATCGAGCTGATCTTCACCCAGGTACGTCATCTCTTCGATGTATGCACCTTTTAGGATAGGACGATCAGTTTTGAATTTCTTTCTGAACTCTTTGATCAGTTTTGCAGGTCCGTTTCCGGATTCTGTAAACATAACCGAAGTATTTCCCTTGAGCGTTTCATAAAAGTCATCAAAATCCTTGTCAACATTTTCCATTGCTTTTCTAAGCAAAGTATTTTTTACTACTTGTAACTTAATTCCATATTTAAAGCAGAGTCTTCTCAGATCACTGGTGTCTTCTGCATTTAATGCTGAAATATCAGTAAGGTAAAAATTGTTGACATCAGTCAATTGCTGCGTTAAGGACTCGATGAGTTGTTTTTTATTTTCTTTTCTCATAACGAATGAATCTTTAAGCAGTTAATGATTTAGGATCGACTTGAACTCCAGGGCTCATGGTACTCGAAAGGAAAATACTGTGAACGTATGTTCCTTTTGATGAAGAAGGTTTTAGTTTGATAATATTGTTGAGTAATTCAGCGGCATTTTCATTGATTTGGCTATTGTCAAAACTAAGTTTTGCAATAGATGAATGAATGATGCCATATTTATCAACTTTAAAATCAATCTTACCTGCTTTGGCGGCGTTTACCGCTTTACCAACTTCCATCGTAACGGTTCCGGTTTTTGGGTTAGGCATTAAGCCTCTTGGTCCCAAAATCCGTCCTAAAGCACCAACTTTAGGCATTACGCTAGGCATAGTAATCACCACATCGATATCAGTCCAGCCATCTTTGATCTTTTGAACATATTCATCCAATCCAACATGGTCAGCACCTGCTGCTTTAGCTTCTTCTTCTTTATCAGGAGTACAGAGAACGAGTACCCGAATATCTTTACCAGTACCGTGAGGTAAGGTAACAGATCCTCTAACCATTTGGTTAGCTTTCCGGGGGTCAACGCCCAACCTAACATCCACATTTACCGAAGCGTCAAATTTTGTGTAAGAAATTTCTTTCACAATATCAACAGCTTCTGATAATGAGTATTGCTTATCCTGATCGAATTTGGCTAAAGCTTCTTTGTGTTTTTTTGTCAATTTTGCCATCTTCTTCTCTTGTTAACAATAATTTAGTTAACTAATTGATTTCTGTAGGGAACTTGCCTTTAATCTTAACACCCATACTACGTGCAGTGCCTGCAACCATGCGCATAGCCGACTCAACTTTAAAAGCGTTTAAATCGCTCATTTTTGATTCAGCAATTGCTTTAACCTGGTCCCAGGTAATGGTTGCTACTTTCTGACGGTTAGGTTCCGGAGAACCAGAC
>QMPA01000108.1 GCA_003650365.1 Bacteroidota bacterium
AAGCTCAGGGCAGGCTTCGAAAATCACGCCAAAACGGTTTATCGCTTTTTTTCCCCGGGTTGAAACCCGGGGTTAATAAGATTTCACCCCTTCGGGCTTGATAATCATCCCCTTGTGTGTTTAATAATAATCATGGGTGTTTCATTTATCCATTATTGTTAAAAGCCAGAAAAAAACGGCTAAAGTTAAAAGCAAAAGGCGGAATGATGTACACCCCGCCTTCTGTTTTCCTAAACCAAAAACTTCTTATGGAAGTGTAATTGGCGGATAATCGCTAATGTTTACTTTTGGAACATTCGCACCATAAGTTGCATTAATGGCATCAATATAATAATTGGCTACCACGGCATTACCCTGAGGTGATAGATGAATTCCATCCAGCGAAAATAAATTTCCATATACAAACGCTGTTGTAAAAGTAATACCATCATAAACCAATCCAGTTCCTTGCATTTGCTTCATCAAACTGTTAAAGTCAGCAAAAGCTAAATTAAGATCTTGTGCCGTTTGTTTAATGATGTTGTTAAACTGTTCAGTTGCATCGTTAACATTCTTAATTTCCTTCACGGTAAGAACGTACTGATCAGGAATAGGTTTTGCCGATCCCCATTGGGCACATTTAATGGAGTCCTGTGGAATAGTTAACAAAACCAATTCGTTACTTTCAATCTGCCTGATATTAAATTCCGGAACTGGCATTCCCATGTCTTTATCAACAATAACCATCGGGTTAGCACCAAGACTCCAATTAACACGATAAGGTAGTCCAAGACTAGCCATTGCAGCATTGTATGGTGCATAAGCCGTATTCAATTGGTCAACCAAAACTTGATCGGTAAGTACAATAGGATTATAAGGAACTGTTGTAAAAAATGCTGCATTAGCAATATCGGGAATATTAGCCAATATACCCTCGCTTCCCCCAGCAAATAAGTTCTGTGCAAGATATCCATATTGTCCGGCAAAATCTGCAACAGGCGTTATCTCGCTTCCGGCACCACCAGAAGTAGCATATCCCAATACATCATTATTTCCAATCCATAATGATATAAATGTTGGCTGCATGGATAAAGCTTGTTCTAATACAGTAATGTCAGGTGTACTTGCAAATTTTACGAAATAAGGGTTTGCTAAACCTGCAGGAAGGTTTGCCGGGTTACCATAACCTGGGAACAATAAGTGCCCAACTTTTGCACCGGGAACGCCAAGATTATTTATAGCATAATCAATGTGATTGTTCCAGGGATCTAAATCGCCATCATTAGCTGGAACAGGTCCCAGAGAAACGTTGCCCAGACAATCTGTAGAAGGTCCAAGAACCAATTTTCCAGGTAATACACCCTGTTCACTTTCAATAACCGGTAATACAAAATCACCACCGCCACTTTGTTTCAATTGAGCAGATAGAATGTTAGCCCATCCATAACTTTGCCCAGATTTATATAAGGCACCATCAGCATAGCCAGCAGTGAGTGAATTACCAACAGCAACATAAGTGGAAAAGTCTGCACTACCAGCATCGGGTGTAAAATCATTAACTTCGGGCTTACAAGAACTGGCCAAAAAGAGAACAACTGCAAAGTATAATATATATTTTGTCTTCATGATATCTCTGTTTTATTATTAAAATTTAAAGCTTAAACCCAATCCAGGAATAATAGCACCTGTTTGATAAGTTCCACCAAAATTATCCGGTTGGTAGTTCTTTTCTGCTTTTATACCAAAAGTTTGCAGGAATGAAAGATCGATACCTAAGTAGGTCGTTGGATTCCATGTAAGTCCCAGTGTATAAGCAAGGGTATTTAGTGTTACTGTTTCCGGTGTAAAATACCTGTCGTCAGCTGGTGATGTATCATAATAAGCACCACCCCTGATCTCGAACTTCTCTGAGAAAGCATATTGAATACCAATACGTGGGATGAAAGTATCGCTGTATTTTCTTGGGTTTTGAGAGTCCAACAGTTCACCTGCTTCCTCAAAAGAAAAGCTCAAGCTGTCATAAGCACCCCAGAATATCCAGTCAAATTCAATGGCAATCAGTAATTTGTCAGTGGCTTGTATAGCAACACCTAAATCGAGGTTTGCAGGTAAAGGGAGCTCTGCATCAAATTTATTCTCGGTTGGAATCGTTCCCTGTAAAGATTTGGGAATAGTAAAAGTAGCATCACCACCTTCAATTTTCATATCTATCCTTGATCTGTAATTCAAACCAATCGACCAGTTTTCTGCAGGTTTAAAGAAGAGGCCAAGGTTATATCCCATAGCACTGCTACTTCCTTGTAAGTTCACTCCGGCACCGCCACTATAGTTTAGTGCTTTATTAATTTCGACTCCACCAATTGTGTAAATAAAACCACCTCCAATTCCGAACTTTTCACCAAAATTGAATGAAATTGTTGGCTGAATAAAAATGGCAGAAAGGGCAATATCCTGAATTAAATATTTACCTGCCCATTCCGATTCCCATTTGGATGAGTTTCCGTATGGCGTATAAACACCCAAACCAAGTGCAACCACCTTGCCAATCTTACCGGCAATGTAGAAATAAAAAGGTGTTCCCACCGGATTTTCGGTTACTGCCTGGTAGTTACTACCACTTTTTTGGAAAGCTGCGGTTGAAAGAATGGCACTTCCACCCAATTCAAAATCAAGTTTACCATCCATAAAGGCTAATGAACCAGGATTGTAAAAAATAGAACTGGAACCGTTGCTTAAAGGGGTTCCTATTAGTCCAAATCCGTTTTGCTTGTTTCCCTGAAGGCGTACCTGGTATCCTCCGGCAAATACTGTCATCGACATAAAAGCAAATGACAGCAGCAATAATGTAATTTTTCTCATAAATAATATAGTTTTTAAATGCAATGCAAAGAAACAAAAATTCAGGAAACAGAATCATTGATAGTTTTCAATTGGGAATTTGGGCATTTTCAAACGGTAGTCGGCAATCCAATGACAATAAGTTAAGAAGTATAATTCAAATTTGTGAAAAATTACTAATTACTAATTGTTCTAATTGACCTAAATAAAAACCAATGTTTAAATGTCTAATTAGTTTCTTAATATCTGACACTTAGGTTTTAGTTTTTGAAATTAATTAGGTCAATTCATTGTTGAAGCGCTTAACTTATTGGCGTTGGTCGGCAATTTTCATTCCAACCTCCAGTCAATCTCACCCAAGCCATTTTCTTTTAGAAGTTGATTGGCTTTAGAAAAGTGTTTACATCCAAAAAACCCACGGTGGACAGAAAATGGGGAAGGGTGGGGTGCCATCAACACAAAATGTTTGCTTTGGTCGATAAGATGAAGCTTTGCCTGGGCAAATTTTCCCCACAATAGAAATACAACTCCAGCCCGCAAATCTGAAATTGTCTGAATAACCCGGTCAGTGAATCTTCCCCATCCAATCCCCTGATGCGATCCGGCATCGCTTTCCCTAACAGTAAGCGTAGCATTAATTAGCAAAACACCCTGCTTTGCCCATTTTTCAAGATTGCCCGATTGTGGAATTGGAATATTTAAATCGTTGCGTATTTCTTTAAAAATATTTTGTAGCGAAGGTGGTGGTTTTATCCCATCGGGAACAGAAAAACTAAGTCCGTGCGCCTGACCTTTTCCGTGGTAAGGATCTTGTCCAAGAACAACAACTTTCACTGCAGTTAAAGGTGTTAAGTTAAATGCCGTAAAGATCTGACTACCGGGAGGAAAAATAGTGTACATATCTTTCTCTTTTTGAAGCAATTCTTTAAGCTCCAAAAAATAAGGTGATGTAAACTCATCCTGCAAAGCTGCATACCAACTTTCTTCTATTTTAGGTGTATTTGTTGTCATTCACAAAACATTAACAATTGAAATTGTAATAAAACTCTAAAATCCTTGTTATTTAGTTAAAAACTCACTTTCTTTGCCTATTGCAAAAAAACCATTACATTGTAAAGATATGAAAAAAATCTTGATCGCGATTTCAGCAGTACTTCTAATCATTGTATTTGCAAGTTCATGCAAATCATCAAGCAAATGTGCGGCATACGGCGAAACGCATAAGTATCAAAAAGAAAATAAATATTAGCTTATTTTTTAAACTTTGCCAGTGTTGCCAAATTTGCCTTTCGGCCGATGCCGGAATATTTCTGTAAAAATGTATGTTCCGATATGTAAAATTACTGATTTTCTTATTGCTGGCGTTCGCTAGTCTAGAGGGATATAGCCAATTTGACACAGAAGAATTTGACAGCTTAGAGAATAAAATCCTCTACAATCGCCAACAAACCTTTGGCGTTGTATTCCACAACCTGGGACTGGGAATCCAATTTCGCACGGGAAAACGACTATCTATTTTCAAAACAAGAATGTGGGAATTCGAGTTTGTTAGTATGAAATCATATAAACAAATAAGGATTCAAAGTTACTACCCCAATGCGCGTAGTTATTTCTATGGAAAATTAAACAATGCCTATTTTTTAAGAGCTGGAATCGTCTGGAAAAAACTACTGAACCGAAAGCCATATTGGGGTGGTGTTGAGTTGCGTTTTATATATGGCGGAGGGGTAAGTATAGGAATTGCAAAACCCTATTATTATTACATTATTTATCCAAACCCAGATGGGATTACCGGGCGTTTACAACTTGAAAAGTTCAGTGCAAAATCACAGTCGAATACAGACATTTATGGCAGAGGACCTTTTTCAAAAGGACTTAATGAAATTACCCTGCACCCTGGCATACATTTAAAAACAGGTTTAAACTTTGAGTTTGGTGTTAGAAATACCAAAATAAAATCGATTGAGGTTGGGGGGGGGATAGACATTATTCCAATGGGCTTAAGTATTCTAGCCAACAATCCAAATCAGATTCTCTTCCCTAATTTATACCTCAGTATAAGTTGGGGAAAACGATTTAATAAGTACTAAAAAAAGGTTGCCCCAAAAATTTGAGACAACCTTTTTCTTTAGCTGGAATAAGCAGGTTTATCTAATAAACAGCTTTTCTGTTACTAGCTGCTCGCCTTTTTTCACATTCACCAGGTAAATTCCTTTTTCAATTTTCCCAAGTTTAACATCTACTTTGTTTTCTCCCGGGAAGCAAACTACATCCTTTTTGAGTAATACCCTTCCAGTTACATCCATAACACTCATTTTATAAACTTCTCCTGTAAGACTATTGATTGCAACAGAAAACTCACCTGAACTCGGGTTTGGATAAACATGGATTGAGTGTTGGCTTAACTTATCTTCAATACCAATGTATCCCTCAGTTTTCATTGACCAAACAGCGCTCCAATCCGAACTATCTAATCCGCTTATAGCCCTTACTTTCCAATAATAAATAGTATTCCTTTCCATTGACTCCTGACACTGATTACTATTGGTAGTAACTATTTGTGTATTGGGGTTGCTTAAATTTTCATCGATATCAACGGCTATTTCATATTTAGGTACACCAGCAATTGCTTCCCAGGTAAACTTTGGGCAAGGATTCACATCTTCTGCATTATCCTCAGGGCTTTCAAGTGTAACGGTATTTACTGTCGTGAAAGTCCAGACTTCTGACCACGCAGACAAATCCTCAGGATGCAAGGCATTTACCCGCCAGAAATACTCATGACCAAACAATGCTGTTGTAAAGTCAGCCGAACTTGAATCTGAAGGAATGCTCCAAGAAGAAGCAAACTCAGCATCAGCTCCAATTTGAAAAAGATAATCTGTAGCACCTCCATATTCTTCCCATTCAAACAACTGATTAAGCTCTGTATCCGATGTGCCATCAGATGGGCTAGCTAATTCCGGAACTGCATAAGTAGTCATAGACCATGCCCCTGTCCATGCCGAAGTATCCATATTGTTAACAGCACGCATACGGTAATAGAATGTTTTTCCAAATAAAAGATTGTTCAGTTGATAACTTCCAGAGTCAAAAGGAACTGCATAAGTCTTCAAATAAGGGCTGTTAAATCCCCCATCGGTTGATGACATCAGGAAACCATCTTTACCTCCATATAATATGTTGTTTCCCGAAGCATATATACCATAAATGTCCTCAATATAACCTGCTTCCATTTGTGTCCATCCACTATTATAAATAACCATATTACCAGGTCCGCTGCTTCCTAACTTCTTACCTACTGCATATCCTGTATTGTTACCATCAAAGCTTATGCTATACAAATCCTTTGATGTTCCTGAGGATTGCTCCACCCATTCAACACCATTGAAGTAAAATATTTTACCTGATTTACCAACTACCCAACCATTGTTTTCATCTGTAAACCAAAGTGCATAATAGTCTTTTGTACCAATGCTTTCACTTGTCCAAACCGCGCCATCAAAATAAGAAACTTGCTTATTCTTACCACATGCCCAAACATTAGATAAACCAAGTGCAAATACATCATATAGGTCATTTGTATCAGCAATAATCTCGCTAGTCCAGTTTCCATCATCATACTTAATGACAAGTCCGCTATCACCAACAAGCCAACCTGTATTAACATCTACAAACGAAATCCCACTCAGGTTATTTGGTGTTAAAGGTTCATTAATAGTCCAATTGGCTCCGTCATAATGAACAACAACTCCTCCGTCACCTACCACATATCCATAAGAATCATTCACAAAAAATACATCATTCAAGTCCTCAGTAGTACCCACATCAACAGTAACCCATTGTGCATCTTCAAAATGCAATACAATACCATTGTCTCCAACAGCCCATTTATCACCGGTTTCGCTAATAAAAGTGGCGTTAATGTTAACATCCGTTCCAGAACTATCCAAAGCAAATCCATATATGGTATCTACTTGAAGTTGGTAAGCAGTTAACCCTGTTAACTTATCCCATTCCAACAAAGGGTCGGCATACACCAGACTCCCAGTTTTAGGGCTTTCTAACGTGATCGATCCTGCGGTATTAAATAACCACACAACAGACCAATCAGAAGGGGTTTCATCATCAAATGCCCTGACCCGCCAAAAATAGGTCTTCCCAAAAAGTAAGTCATTCATTTGCAATGCCGTCAAAGTTGTCCTTTCAAAAGTAACAGCATCTGTAAAGCTTGCATTATCAGAAAGCTGCAATTCATAAGTAATATTAAGGCTTTCACCGGTAACAGCATCCCAGTTAAGCAGAACATCTGGGGCTTGCCCTTGTTCACCATTTAATGGAGCCCTGAGGTTAGGCGGATAAATTCTTGTTTCACCAAATAAATTGGTTGAAAACAACAAGAACAACAATGTAGAAAGTGTTAAAATATTTTTCATTTTTTCTTGGGATTACAGTTTATCACCTAATTACTTAACAATAATTTTTTTTGTACGGATATCATTTCCTGAAACAGACTGAATAAAGTAGACTCCAGTTTGCAAGTCGCTTAGGTCGATCCTAATTTTATTATTTCCTTTAGTAAGCTGCCTCAATTGTGTCAATAATTTACGTCCACTTAAATCAAAAACAGAGAAATGCACTTCGGTATTTTCATTCAATTCAATCTCAACAGTTGCTATTGAAGATACCGGGTTTGGATAAACTTTCAATACGTTGTTGCTTATTGAAGGTTCATCAACTTTATTTTCTTCATTTCCTACCAGAAAATACTTATTTGTTCTGAACAGCCCTCTGCCGTATGAAGCGGCATAAATTGAACCATAATTATCTGTACCAAAATAATCGATAATAGTAACTTCAGGACCATTGACCAATTTGACCTGCATGTATTCTTTAGAGACGGTTTGTTGTTTCAATTCAAAGACCGGAACGCTACCCATATTTTCATTGTCACTCACCCATTCAGGTGAATCGCTATATAGGTTTTCCGTAGTATAAATACCGTACTCTGTTCCAATGATTCCAGTATTGCCATTTTTCATTTCAATGATGGAAGCATAAACAGGCATTGTGGGAAGGTTTCCCTGTCTTGTATCAAAATTTGGGTTCTGCGCAAGTGCATCATTACTGTATAAAACGTAATGTTCATTTCCATAATTTCCCAATGTGATAAGCACATTATTGGCATTTTCAGGATCAACAGAAACCGAGGTAATAACCTGGCTAATTGGCTCCTCTGTTCCAGGAACCAGTATGGGTATTTCCTGTGTAGAAACAATACAGCCTGGACTATCTACATCTGCATGCTCATAATCATAGGCTAGCGCAAGATTTGAAATTCGAAATAAGCGCCCTTCTTTGGTACCAATAAAAATATGATTTGCATCTTTTGAAAACGCCATACAATGTGGTGTACCAACATATCCAAAGTCGTCATTAGAAATTTTCAGCCAATCGGGGGTCTGATCAAACTGGAGCAAATCCCATGTCATCCAGACAACACCATGAACAGGCACGAAAAAAACAGCAGAAACTTTATCCTGTATGTAAATTGAATCGCCATCATGCAATGTTAGTCCAGCAGGAGTAGTATACCAAAATGGCTGCCCTTTGTTCTGACTCCGTACCTTAATCGTTGTATTTCCCGGAATTGTCTCATGGGCATAATACCATAAGGAATCCCTGCTGTTTTCATTATCGAAACTTTCCCACAGTGCAATGGGTGTTTTAAAAGCATCATTACCCACTTTACCATCATCGAGAAACTGAAGATCTGTAGAATAATTCTCACCTCCATCCTCTGATCTATGTATCGCTCTTCTAGCCGCCGAAGTGGCCGGTTCAGTAACAACTACAACAGCTTGATCAATAAGTGACACGGCACAAGGACCTCCATCCCCAGGAAATATTTCATTTCCTTGCTCTATACTGTTTCCTTTTCCTGTTATTAAAATTGATCCATTATCCTGAGCTCCCCCCAACATATATTTCATAAGTCCAGAAGGTCCAACCGCATAGAATTGCGTTGTAAAATAATTTCTATTGTTTGTTTTGAAGGTGTATTCACCCTGTGCATAAATTCCTTCAGCTACTCCACCATCTGTTCCTATAAAAAAGGTATTATCTGAGCCTGGTTTAAAAACATAAGTATGATGATCGGCATGGAGATAGTTTGGGAATATTGGATTTGATGCGCTTTCTGATACTGTTTCCCAAAAAAACAACCCATTTTCATCATATTGCTCACCTTGCCATAAATCAATTCCACCCAATAAAATCCGATTGGGGTCATTTGGAAAAACAGTTATTGCATTGTCATAAATACCTTGTCCATTAAATATATCCAGCGATCCGGTTGAAGGCATAATTAAACGCCAATTTGCACCCTTATCATCCGTTTTATAAATCCCAATAACATCACCATCAAGACCCGCGATGCTTGCATAGATAACACTTGGATCGGAGGGTGCAATTGCAAACTCGGCCCTACCAATGTTTGCATTTGGCAAGCTAATTGAGTCTCCTGTAGATCTAAGAACAAAATCATTAACCCCTCCTGGTGAAATATAACACAAATTATCAACAGCTGCTACGACCATACCGTTAGAACTGACATGCACATCATAAGAATTTCCTGTAAGCTCTGTTCCAGAAATGTCTTTTGTAACTGTCCATGATTCGCCATTGTTGTTAGAGAATTTTAGACCCGTATTGGTAGCAGCATAAATTCTATAGTTACCATCATCAATTGCTAACTCGTTTACAAAAGCCCAGTCACTCTCGTCATCGTTTAAAGTAGGTGTGGTGGCATTTAACAATTTGAAATTATCACCATCTGTCGATTTATAAACTCCCTGCCCCATGAAACCTCCAGTGTAACCCATTTGTTCAAGCCCGGAAACCGTTTGTGCCGAAAAGCTTTCCCCCGTACCTACATAAATATCTCCATTTGCAGCCTGCTGCATGCAAGAAATGTAAAGATTAGCATTGTTTTCGTTTATTTTATTCCATGTAATTCCGGCATTTGTAGACTTCCAGATACCTCCTGAGACAGCTGCAGCATAAATCGTATTTGATTGACTGTCCTTGTTATCAAATAATATCGCTCTTGTTCTTCCACCATAGTTATCAGGTCCTGTTTGGATCCAGTCAAGTGATAAGTTTGAACGCGAACCATCCTGCTCATTTATTTGTTTTTGAACATGGATTACATCTTCTGGATTAATTAATCCGGTATTTTGATTGTTTCTAATTGTTGCTAAATATTCAGATGCAGGCTTGATGGCCCGTGCACGTGGTCGAATATCTTCTGATTTGTCCTGATACTGGGGACTGTGTTTTTGTGTGTAATTACTAATCCCAAAACCAGTTAAAACAATGACAGTCAAAAACAAACTAAAGGGTAAAATTCTTTTTTTCATACTATACTTCTTTGTTGTACAATGGATAATACATGCCTTGCTAAAAAAGGCACAATTTACATCTTTTATCCCATTGCGATATCGAATTATAAAAAAAAATACTACAATATTTAATTATCGCTATGTCAGTAAATAAAAATGAATAAACCATTCATCTTTCCTAATTTCTTCTTTTCCTAAACCCATAATACACATTTATCAAACTAATACCAGTTAAAGATTAAAATGCACCTACTATTAATACCATTTATCCTCAAAGGTAAAATAATCAAAGGATATAATGAATTTGGCTTTTCGCATGCGTAAAGCTATTCGTTTAATTCGTACAATTAGTTGATAAGTTTTTGGCTTAATTTTCAAATTCATTTCAACATATTTTATAATACAATTGGTGTAAGAAATTACGTGGAAAGTCACAAACAAAAAAGCCTGTCCAAATAAATGAGACAGGCGAATATATAGAATTGTTGACCGCCCCATTTCATAAGTTTCAACCAGACCATCTGTCTGTTTTAAAGGCACAAAAAAAGCCTGTCTCAAATAAATGGGACAGGCTAATTTGTAGAGTTGGCGACGACCTACTTTTCCACCTGGTATGGCAGTATCATCGGCGCGGGCAGGCTTAACTTCTCTGTTCGG
>QMPA01000109.1 GCA_003650365.1 Bacteroidota bacterium
AGTTTCCCGATTTCAGAATTGACATTAATAGGAAGATGATTCATCGTTGGTTTTAATATTTAATACGTGAATGTTTGAGCGTTTAAATGTATAAGTGATGGTAATTATTTTGACTTACAAAACCTCTACGAGGTATTAAAATATATTGATGATTCTATTTTACACTAATTTATCGCCTATGGCGAATTCCGTGTAGCGGATAAATTATTGTAAGAGAACAAATCAAGAATATAATCCTTTTCCCCGTAGGGGATACTCAAATCTTAACTGGATAACAATAATTCCTAATGTGTAAGAATCAACGGTAAAAATACAAAACTAATCGTTTTCAGGAGTAGGGTCAATGAATTCGTAAGTATTGCCACTTGCATCAAGATATTTGATGAAATCAAAAAAACTCAGCACCAGGCTTGCAGTATTGTCGTTGGGATGAAAACTAATTTTTTCAGCTTTTTTCAATTGTTGATCTAAAAACAAATGGACATGGTGATCTTCATCATTAAGCAGTCCGAAAGGAGAAACTGAGCCGGGTTTTACACCAAGGTATTTTAACAGCCTTTTAGGGGAACCAAAAGTAAGCTTGCCCTGTTTAAGTTTTTGCTCAAGGCTACGAATCGAAAATGGGGTAGTATCTTTAATAATAACGAGGTAATGCCTGTTTCCTTTGTGGTTTCTGAAAAACAGGTTTTTGCAATGCGTGGCATCAATATCTTTCCAGTATTTGAGCGCAATTTCAATTGTATCCAAAGGTGGGTGTTCAAATACTTCATGCTGAATCCCCAATTGGTTTAGTTTGTCGAATACTATATTCTTAGCTGCTGTGCTCATATTTCTTCTCCGGGATGAATCCCGGAGCTATTGATTGAATTATTGATTATTTCACTAAACTCTATACTTTTAATTTTTTCTATTCCACCCAATCAGCAATAAACAGGTTCGTATTTCGTGTTCCCCCGTTGTTGCGGTTTGATGAAAAGATGAGTTTTTTTCCATCGTAGGAGAACATGGGAAATGCATCGAAGATACCATCGTAGGTAATCTGTTCCAGACCCGTCCCGTCAAGATTAATCATGAAAAGGTTGAATTGGTATCCACGTTCGCCGGCATGGTTCGAACTGAAAATAATCTTCTTTCCTGAAGGATGAAAAAATGGTGCCCAGTTGGCTTTCCCCAAATGGGTAATCTGTTTGAGATTGCTACCATCTACATTACAAGTATAGAGTTCCATATTGGTAGGCATCACCAATCCGTTAGCCAGCAAATCTTTATACTCCTTTACATCTTCATCTGTTTTTGGGCGTGATGATCTGAATATAAGCATACTGCCGTCAGGTGAAAAGAAAGCGCCGCCATCGTAACCCAATTCGCTGGTAATCTGTTTTATATTGCCTCCATCAATATCGCAGGTGTAAAGTTCCAGGTCTCCACTGCGGTCGGAAGTAAAAACAATTTTATCGCCTTGCGCCGAAACGGTGGCTTCTGCATCGTAACCGGGGCCACTCACTAATGTGTCAACAATTTCACCTTTTAGGTTCGACACGTAAATATCAAAATCAGGATAAATTGGCCAAACATATTTTCCATCTTCACGCTTAGTCGGATCAGGAGGGCATTCGTCACTACCAGAGCGTGTTGAAGCGTAAAGAACTGTGGTGTCACCGGGCATAAAATACGAGCAGGTTGTCCGGCCAAGGCCTTCACTGAGCAAAGGTGGAATCGTTGTCTTCATGTCACCATCAGCAAAATTGAAATAGTAGATTTGGTCACATTTGCTTCCCCATTCGGGGACTTTAGCCTGGAAAACAATCATCGAATTATCGAAGCTGAAATAAGCCTCGGCATTGTCACCAGCATCTGTTAACTGACGGATATTTGCCAAATGTTTCTCTTGTGGGTAATGAACTGTTGTGTCGGGTTGTTTATCACTATCACCATGTTTGTGATTTTGGATAGATTGTCCATTATTATCGCATGAGGATAGAATGAACACAGAAGCAAATAATGCTATGAATATTATTATTGATTTTTTCATCTGAATAAAACGTCTTGGTTATAGTTGATTTTGTAAAACGCAAAAATATCAATAATTGTGAAGGAGCATGATTGGGTTTGGAAAATAAAAAAACCGTTTCGGAGCAGTACCCCAAAACGGTTCTGAAGCCGGAAAATCAGCAGTTAGTTTATGCTGTCTTCCAGTGGTTTGTCATTCTTATTAGGCTTAGTCGCATTGTTTGCTACGGGAGCAACTTGCCCGACCGAACAATTGCCACCGGCATCAATGTTAAATGACCCACCGCTACCAGCACCAATATTCAATTTACCACCAATTGTTGAACTGAATGCTCCATGATTGAATATTCCACTGTTTCCAATATTCACATTTCCAACAACATTGAAATAGGAGTTTGTTTCGGTATTGGTTGTCTGCAAAGTTCCATTAGAAAGAATGAGGTTGTTTTTCACATCCCAGCCAATGATGCCGTCACCTCTGGCAAAAACATACGTTCCTCCACCCGATAATACAATATTAAACCCAACTGCATTGTAGTTGATATTGGAAGATACAAAGCCATGTGTTTCAGAACCTGTCATTGTAATTGTCCCTCCGCTAACAATTGGCCAGCCAATGTCGTTAATGTACATATCATCCCCAATATTGAGATTAAATGGGCCATCCATAGTTCCGCTCACATCAGTAGATGAAAAATAAACACTTCCTGATGCATTGATTGTTCCTCCTGAGAGGTGGATATTTCCTTTTGCCCATTGCTCAGTACTATTTTTACTCCAATTTACAAACCCCAGTGTTCCACCGGCAATATTGATATGGCTTCCAATTTCTGAATGAAAGTTTCCGGTGATACTACAACTTCCAGCATTCATATTAAATGTTCCTGAGTTTCCTTGCCCTGTGTAAAAGCTTCCGTTGATGGTCATATTTCCACCGGATCCACATGTTAATGTGCCACCGTCTTTAATAATTAAATCGTTACAAGCAACTGTTGCATCAACAGTTAGTAAATTGTTTCTGTTTGGAATAATTACATCAATCGCTCCACCCGGTACAGTACCACTGTCCCAGTTATCTGCAGTATTCCAGTTGCCGTCACCACTTGCTCCTGTCCATAGTCCATTAATTCCAGAACAAGTTGCTTCTCCATCAACGGATAAATCATCAATATTCCATCCACTATAAAACCAGGAACCATCAGTTGCACCCACAGAATAGCGGATTTTAAAAGAGGCATTTCCATCAGCTTCAGCAGAAACATCAATGTCGATCGATTGCCAGGAACTATTGCTTACCACATTGGTATTGGTATATTTCTGAACCCAGCTACTCCCATTCCAAACGTCAATGTAAACATGGTCGTAAGTCGGGCTTTCAACATTTAACCATTGTTTGAACGTAAGATGTATACTACTTTCACCCGTACAATTGATTGTTGGTGAAATTGCTTGATAGGCCCTATTGCCAATACTGGCTTCATAATCGCCCGAATTTGGTCCAAGACCCGTCAGGTCGCTACCAAGAACATTTGTACCGGAAAACGCACTCGAAGGATCAGGATTTCCATGTTCCCCACCCAAGCCTTGTGGGGCAGCACGTTCAAATTCTCCGGACAAAGTCCATCCAAGATCTGTTTCAAAATCATCGAAGAAAATATTTTCATCCGTACCTTCAACCTGCCTTTCGCCAGCAGGTGCTTGTACTGTTGGGATTACGGCAAGGGAATTGATGGTTACGGAATTGCATTCAGCATCAATATAGTAACAGGAAGTTGCAGTTGATTTAATATCGTAAGTCAGCCAGAAATAGTTTGTGCCTTCGCTCAGCACACTTTCTGCCTGTGTTGGATTGATACTAAACGCATCGTTGGGCTTGGCAATAAGGCTCCCCACAAGATTGTTGGTTGCAAACGTGCTGCTGGTTCCTGTATAATACAGACGGGCATTTTGAATGTCCTGGGGATCTATTGTGCCACGGGTATTGAACAAAAATGAAGTAGCTGAGAAAGGTGCGTTTGATCCTGAAGTTACAATTTCAACACTAACAATTTGTTGTGTTGAACTGCCTGGAGAAACTGTTGAAGTAGGCCCCTGGACGGTTGTAACGGAGTTTAATGTCATCTGAGGAACGTCTGTAATGCTTATTTCATCAACGGCCATATCGCTGGCCCAGCTACCCGATGTGCTATAAAATCGAATTCTTTGGTAACTGCATCCTTTGTATGGTGTTAAATCAATAGTAAACTCTTTCCATGCATCGCTGGTTGCAAACTGTTGTTGACCTGTCTTGTAAAATAGATTGATCCATTCACCCTCATAAAAAATCTCTACCCTTAATGCTCCCATATATGCGCCAAACATATGGTAAGAAAAAGTAAACTTAGGATTGGATAACGAATTCAGATCAAAATAAGGTGTATAAATAATTGCTCTTTTGTCAGGTGAATTTGGTACAGATGCTTCTGTATATAAGTACTCTTGTCCACCGGTTACATCATCATCTGGTCCCGTATTTCCAGAGGGTGTTGTTCCAGATAATGTCTCCCAGTCGAAGTCGTCATCTGTAGCTTGCGCCCAGTTTGAAGGAATATTCGGTTCTGTTAAAGCGTCAAAGTTCTCTGTATAAGGCAAACTAACTATTGATGGATTTCCGGTAGAAAAACTCCATATTGAACAAGATGTTCTTACTCCCTGATTATTGCGGGGGTATACTTTCAGATAATAAGTAGTGCTTGCACTCAGACATTGGTTTAAAACTGTTGTACCCTGATTTACCCCGTTTAGGATGTTTGTTGCTGAAGGATCGGTTCCAAAATATACATCGTATGAAGTGGCGTCTGATACTTCTGACCATTGAATGGCAGTGGTAAGTGGGATGTTGGTAGCACCGTCAGAGGGACTAATCAGTGATGCGCAGGCAGTTGGTATGGCAGTATATTCGTCAAGCCCTTGTATTACAATTGAAAAATCCTGAGAACTTGCCAGTGTTCCGTCATGGTCAACGGTAATTGTATAAGTCCCGGGAGTCGGGTTTGCGATATAAACAGTTTCTACATTATCCACATTATTCTCGCCACTGTTTGTGGCTGCATTTGAGGGGTTATCTCTGTCTAGTTTCCAGGAATAATAAGTGCTTGTGCCATCAGAAAGCCGTAGATCAATGTCGTTTACCAACATGGGGGTGATTGGGTCGAGTTGTGGAGCAACCGGTGTACCTGATGGGTCTGTCCAAACAATACTAACTTTTACCGGTGTACTTCCAACAGTAATGTTTCTTGTATAAGTTCCCCCATCTGTAAGTGTTCGTTCATCGATAACATTCATTCCTGAAGCATCATCACTTATTAGGGTTGCAGCCTTTTCGGCATTTAATAATCCCCAGCCAAACATATAATCCGGCCCGATATCTGGGCCACATTCATCCGCTGTATTTATGGCAAGGGCTTTTAATGTTGCCGCTTTCATTCGGTTACTACTGTGCGTATTTTGATAATGTTGTTGTAATAATACAAGTGTGCCTGTGGCATTTGGTGATGACATAGACGTTCCGCTTTTAAGTATATATTCATCATCGGCAGAAGAACTTGCTGAATACAAATCCATGCCTTTCGCTACAATATCCGGCTTTATCCGGCCATCATCAACTGGCCCCCAACTACTGAAATAGCTAATAACAACATCACTAGGCCCGGTATATTCCTGAACTTCGTATGCAGCTCCAACCGTCAATATATTTTTAGCAATTCCTCTTGTACCAATACAATCATAACCATCATCACCACCGTCAATTTCGGCTGTAGCTGGAGTGGTTCCCGGTCCATCACCACGGTCATTTCCAGCTGACTTACAAATTAAATAGTAGGGTGCATTATAAGCAATATCGTCCCACTCTTTGGTGTCCGAGTTATAAAAACCAAACTTATAATCTTCGACACTACTAATGCTCGTACTGCCAGCCCAATTCCAGTTTGCACCATCATATACCCAACCTCTTCCATAACCGTATGAATGATTAGATAGCTCCATTCCATTGGCACCGGCCGTTGCCATTTCCGATTCGTCATTATCCCAATAATAGCTTGTGAGTTCTGCTTCGTAGGCCATTCCTTTGGCATCAGCATCAACCCCGGAGGCGATAATTGTTCCTGCTACGTGGGTTGAGTGGTCACTTTCGGTAGACCAGGAATCACCGTAAGTAACTCGCGTATCAAATTCCTGATGGGTACCTCTCACTTTTCCTCCATCCCAAACGGCTACTTTATCATAGCCATTTCCGGTAACATTTAAACCAAGTCCACCACCGGAATATAAAGTATTGGCCCGTGTAGTTTGCGCTGCCCCGGCATTATTGGTAATGAAATACTGAGGAACACCGTCATCTATCTTCTGAAGTTCCATCTCCGTGCCATCGGGTAATGTTTGTCTTATTACAAGACCATTTTTCTTTGCGTAAGCATCGGCCTCTGCTTTCTTCCTTTGGTATTCTATTGCTTTGGTTCGTGCAAAACTTTCGAGCCATCCCCTGTTGTATTCCTGAGAGAACAGGCTTATCGAAAATAAGATTGATGCAAATAAGAGTAAACTGTTTTTCATAATACAGGTCAATAAATAGTGATCGCTCTACATAAAATCAAAAAAAAGTCTTAACCCAATAGAAGTGGTTAATACTGTTGTTAATCAGATAGATCATTAGATTGCTTGCTTAAGGCGAATGCTTGTTTCTAATACAGGTAAATATCTAATTTACTGCGTTTACGCAAAAATAACTATTTGGGTTCTGAAAATGTGACAAGTTTATAATTTATAACAAGTCAAAATAGTAAAGTGAACAGGTTGAAAATTGGTAAATTGTTAAAACAAACCATTAAGGTAGTGGCCGGTATGCGATGTTTTGCATTTAACAAGGTCTTCTGGAATACCCTCAAAAATAATTTTCCCACCTCTGTCGCCGCCTTCTGGTCCAAGGTCAATTATCCAGTCTGCTGACTTAATGATTTCAGTATTATGTTCAATCACAACAATGGAATGTCCATTTTCGATAAGTGCATTAAAAGCACCTAGCAGTTTGCTAATGTCATGGATGTGCAAACCCGTTGTTGGCTCATCAAAAATAAACAGGGTAGGGGTAGTTCCTGCCCCTTTTGATAGAAAGAAAGCCAGTTTTACGCGCTGAGCTTCCCCGCCACTCAATGTGTTAGAAGGTTGTCCCAAGTGCAAATATCCAAGGCCTACCTTTTCGAGAGGAAGTATTTTTTCGATGATCTTTTTTTCGAGTATACTGTCACCTTCTTTGCTAAAAAACAAAATGGCCTGGGTAACCGTCATGTCAAGAATGTCGGCAATATTCTTGTCTTTGTATTTAATCTCCAGTACTTCTTCTTTAAACCGTTTGCCTCCGCATGCATCGCAAGTCAGGTGAATGTCGGCCATAAACTGCATCTCTACTTTTATCTCCCCTTCGCCTTCACATTTTTCGCAGCGTCCTCCTGGAATATTAAAGGAAAAATAACCGGGCTTGAAGTTTCTAAGTTCAGCCAGCGGTTGTTTCGTGAAAAGCTGGCGGATGTCGTCATAGGCTTTCAGGTAAGTGGCGGGGTTGGACCGTGATGATCTGCCAATAGGATTTTGGTCAATGTATTCGACAAGAGAAATCCGATGAATGTCTCCTTCAAGCATGCTAATCTTTCCTGGGCTTCCAGTATAATCGCCCATTTGTCTTTTTAGTGCAGGTAATAAAATATCACGTACCAAAGTCGATTTCCCCGATCCACTGACACCAGTAATTACATTCAGTACATTTAATGGAATTTTAACATCAATGTTTTGAAGATTGTTTGCAGTTGCACTTTTTACTTCCAAAAAATCACGCCATTTTCTGCGTTGTTCAGGAATAGGAATCTGCTTGCGATGCGTCAGATAGAGTGCCGTATAACTTTTGTCGTTGTTTTTTAAATCGTCAAATGTTCCCTGAAATACCAATTCGCCGCCGTGCTCACCGGCATTAGGGCCAATATCAATAATTTCATCAGCTTCACGGATAATAGCTTCTTCATGTTCGACAACAATGACGGTATTACCCAGGTCACGTAATTTCTTCAAAACGGTAATCAGCCTTCCGGTATCGCGCGGGTGCAGGCCAATACTGGGTTCGTCAAGAATATACATGGAGCCAACCAGGCTGCTACCCAGTGATGTGGCAAGGTTAATGCGTTGTGATTCGCCTCCTGAAAGGGAATTTGAAAGCCGGTTCATTGTCAGGTATCCCAGCCCGACATCATTCAGAAACTGCAAACGGTTGTTGATTTCGATCAGAAGCCGTTTGGCTACTTTGGCATCATGTGCATTCAATTCAATATTCTTAAAAAATTGATAGGCTTTATCCAATTGCATTTTTACAATTTGCGTAATTGTCTTTTCGGCAATTTTCACATAATTGGTGTCTTTTCTTAATCGTGTGCCTTTACAGTCGGGGCATTCGGTTTTTCCACGGTAACGGGAATACATTACCCTGTATTGGATTTTATAACTTTGTTCTTCTACAAATTTGAAGAAATTGTTGATGCCTTCAAAATGCTCAGTACCATCCCAGAGCTGTTCTTTTTGTTCTTCAGAAAGTTGGTTGTAAGGCTTGTGAATTGGAAAGTCGCAATTATATGCATTGTCAACCACCTGTATTTTCCACTCACTCATTTTCTCCCCTTTCCAGCAAGCAACCGCACCATCAAAAACTGATAATCGCTTATTGGGGATAACAAGGTCTTCGCTAATCCCGATGATGCTACCAAATCCTTCGCAGGTTTTACAAGCGCCAAGTGGGTTGTTAAATGTGAACATATTTACAGACGGTTCTGTAAATTGAATACCGTCCAACTCGAATTGATTAGAGAATTCTGTAATATATTCGTTTTCTTTAATTGCGTAACTAACTCGGCATCTTCCCTTTCCTTCGTAGAATGCAGTTTGTGCAGAGTCGGCAATCCGGGCTTCCAGATCGGTATCGTCCTTGTCAACCTTTACCCTGTCAACAATTAAAAAGCAGTTCGACGGCTTGGTTTTCTCATCAATTTCTTCCAATGCTTGTTCGATACGCTTGATTTTTCCATGAGTAAGTATCCGGCTGAAACCCTGTTGCATCAAAACCTGTAATTGTTGATCTAGTCTTCTGCCATCGCTAATTAATAAAGGGGAACAAATCAGTACATCAGTTCCTTCCCGAAGATTTAAAACATGATCGGCAACTTCTGTTACACGGTGCCGTTTAACGATTCGTCCCGAAATAGGGGAGTAGGTTTTGCCAATGCGTGCGAACAACAATTTGATGTATTCATAAACTTCTGTTGAAGTTCCGACTGTTGAACGTGGATTTCTTGTTTTTACTTTTTGCTCGATGGCGATGGCCGGCGAAATACCGTGAATAGCATCCACATCCGGCTTGTCCATGCGCCCAAGAAACTGCCTGGCGTATGAACTGAGACTTTCTACATAACGGCGTTGTCCATCAGCGTATAAAGTATCGAAAGCAAGTGACGACTTCCCGGAGCCGGAAAGCCCAGTAATTACAACCAGCTTATTCCGTGGTATTGAAACACTTAAATTCTTAAGGTTATTAACCCTTGAATTAACAACTGTGATCGGGTTCTCTGAACCTTTTTTTGAAAGGGGATTTTGCATCGAAAAATAAGATTGGGCACAAAAGTAGAATTTTATTTGGTCGTTTAATTATAATGTATACATTTGCATTAGCAGAATTTAATTTTACTCACCACAATAATAGGAGGACAATTATCGAATAGACTTTACCTTTTTGTTTATAAATACAAAATTGGTAGTATGAGTTTAGCAACAAGCGAACGCGAACTGATCAGAGGATTTCTGAGCGGTGACACCTCCAGTCTTCAAACACTTATCGAACGTCATCAGAATCGACTGTTTTCGTATATTTTCCTTTTGGTAAAGGACAAGCAGTTGGCCGACGACATTTTCCAGGACACCTTTGTCAAAGTGATTAACACCCTCAAATTGGGTAAGTATAATGATGAAGGGAAGTTTATCCAATGGGTGATGCGGATTGCCCACAACTTGGTGATAGACCATTTCAGGAAGGCAAAAAAGATTCCTTTCGTGGAAAGTAAAAATCCCGATTTCGATGTTTTTGACACTATTCAATTAACGGACCCTTCCATCGAGGAACGTTTGGTTTTAAGGCAAATTCATTCTGATGTAAAAAACCTGCTACAATATCTTCCCGATGAGCAGAAGGAAGTTATCCAGTTAAGATGCTATTCAGGACTGAGTTTTAAAGACATTGCTGAGCAAACCGAGGTCAGTATCAACACCGCCCTCGGACGTATGAGATACGCTTTGATCAATATGAGAAAAATGATTGATGAGAAGAATTTGGTATTAACAAATTAGATGTTTATCTTTTCCTGAAAACGATTGTTTCCAGATGTTTAACCTATTTTATTTAGAATAGGTTTCGTTGTGTTGAAATATTTTCTTTCGACACCAAAATAATTTTTCTTTTTGCCCGTTTAAAGAGAAACGTAAAAAGTAAATCGAAAAATTGCCTATGATGAAATCTTTTACTCCAAAAAAAACACAGGATTATTCCCAAAGAAAAGAAATTGTAAAAGCCCCGGCAGTAACCGGATACAGACCATCGCCACTGGCGTTACAAATTGTGTTTGGTTATGCTGCGGCGCTAACAGTTTTAAAAACAAAAAGTCTGGGAAATTTAAGCATCCTGTTAAACTGATTGACAAAAAGAATCAGTG
>QMPA01000110.1 GCA_003650365.1 Bacteroidota bacterium
AATCATGGAGGTCAGCGGAAAATTGTAATAACCCTTTATTATTAACCAGGAAGAAATATCCCATCGACAAATTCATTTTATTCTTCTTCCCAAATATATAGGTCTTGGAGAGATGATAAACTTAAGGTAACCATTGGCGCATCCGGCAACTAAAACACAAAGGTCTCAATGCATTAAAAAAATCCCCATAGCATAACAATGCTATGGGGATTTTTATTATAGTACTTTATTTGTTAACTAATCTTCTGTTGCACTTTCCAGCGTTTTCATAATTGAGAAAATAAACACTGCCGAAATAAGAAGCATACCAACCAAAAGCAAAAAGAACTGCCACATTTCCCATTGTTCCCAGAAGGGACCAATTAATCCAGCCAGCATATTTCCAATGGCTGTTGAGCCTAACCAACCACCTTGCATCAAACCTGCATACTGTGGAGGAGCAACTTTCGATACGAAAGAAATTCCGATAGGACTGTAGAACAATTCTGAAATTGTTAAACTAAAATAGGTGGCAATCAACCAGTATGGTGTTACGCGCATTGAATCGGCTAATGCCCCTGGAATAAAGTCCCTGGGTGAAACCAAGCCAGCTGAAACCAAAACCATCAACAAGAAACTTGCCGCTGCAAGGAACAGTCCGATACCAATCTTACGTGGTGCACTGGGTTCTTTGCCCCGCTTGTTCAAAGCTGCAAATATTCCAATAATAATTGGTGTGAGGAAAACAATGAAAATAGGATTAAAGTGTTGAAAAATCATTGGTGTAATAGGCATGGTCGAATTAAAGCTTGATATTGTATAATAAGCCAATCCGCCTCCTACAATAACCAGGACTACACCAACACCTTTCCACAATCCACTGGTTTTTTTACCTATCAATAATATAACACCAATAATTGCAGCAATAATTGGCAATAGTGCATTCAGATCGAACAATATGTAGGTGAAAGAATTTACCTCGGTAAAGGTATAATCGCGTGCAAAAATTGTGAGTGTAAATCCGTTCTGATGGAAAGCCATCCAGAAGAAAATATTAACAATAAAAAGCAAAGCCAAAGCGCGTAAACGTTTATTGCTTTGTTTCGGAGTCAATTCAATAATATTGTGGTTTTCCTGTTGTTTAGCATGCTTGTGCATCACATCAACATGCTTATAAGTTTTACGGAAAACAAGGAAAATAATTAAGGAAACAAAAATACTAATAGCGGCAATCCCAAAACCGTAGCTGTAGGACTGGCTTAAAATATCGATATAATAATTACTAAAATCAGTAAGGTTTGTGAACTGATAACCACCTCCCTGAACAATTGCCTCGTTCGCCAGTTTGGTCAATTCATCCGCTTTTTCATAGGTTTGACCATCAGCCGAAGCTTTCAAAAATTCGTGGGCCATACTTGGGATGTTGGCATTATATGTAAGTCCGCCTTTTCCAAGTATATAATTACTCATTGCCTGGGCAGCAGATGGTGCGAAGAAAGCACCAATATTGATACCCATATAAAAGATATTGAAGGCTGAATCGCGGAATTTGGTGTATTTGGCATCGTCATAAAGTTTACCAACAAGTGCTTGCAGGTTTCCTTTAAAGAAGCCCGTACCTATTGAAACTACACCCAGAGAAAGGTAAACAAAATGCAATCCTGATCCGGGTTGCGACAGCATGAAATAGCCGCCAATCATTAAAATAATTCCTAGTGTAATGGTTTTTCCAAAGCCTAAAAACTTGTCAGCGATGATTCCTCCCAGGAGTGGAATAAAATAAATTCCAAACAAGAATGTTCCATAAACTGCACCGGCCGCTTTGGCATCGAGGCCAAATTTTGCCTGCATAAACAGGATAAAAATTGCCATCATGGTGTAATAGCCAAAGCGTTCACCCATGTTCGCAAACAAGAAAACAAAAAGTCCTTTCGGATGTCCTTTTAACATAATTATTGATTTTGGTAAAACGTTAAATTTCAGAAAACAGCAAAAATAGATAAATTTGGCAGCAGTCCAAGTTTTTACTTTCGGCTTTATACTATCTTTATCAACAAAATAATAAGCACATGAAATATGATGATGAGTTTGAAATGCCTGAAGGAGATTTTATTCCGGGTATTTACAATTATTGTGATGCCTGGTGCGATCGATGTATCTATACAGACAAATGCATGAACTATGCTTCCAGAGATGTTTTCCGTCGGGAAATTGATGCATCCGACCACATAAAAGCTTCCATGGAAGAAAATAAGGATTTCTGGGATGAAATAAATAAAATTGTAGAAGAAACAGCCGTATTGATTGATGAGGAAATACCACTTATAAAGGAAGAGACTTTTTCTGTTTTTGACGACCTTGAATTTGATGAAGACGTTAAAGAAGCGATGGAAGAGCATGAGAAAATTAGAGAAAAAGCAAAAAAGCAAGATGTATCGAAGATGGCTTTAAAATATGAAAAAGCTATCTAATGCCATTGAAGTGGCCAATTGGTACCATATCCAAATTTGGGTAAAGTTGCAACGTGCTCTTGGTGGATATTTTGAGGAACAAGAAGATCCTTATTTATTTGAGGATTTCCCAATAAAAGATGCTGACGGTTCGGCATTCGTGGTTTTAATTGGTATCGACAGATCACTTGGCGCATGGAATTATCTCTTTCGGGAACTTGATCCCGAAAGGGAGAGCGTCAAACCAATGATCCGAATGTTAATGTGGCTTCGGCAGGAAGTTGAAAAATATTCCCCAAGGCACGGGGTTTTGAGTGGCCACCAAAAAAGGATTAGTCTTTTAATTATGATAGTTTTTTAATTTTGCAATGAAGCCTAATCTGTACTGTTTTGACGAAAGTATTCTTGTTATTTGGTAGTAATATTGAGCCTCGCGTTGCCTATTTAAAGAAGGCATCAACTGAGGTTTCTGATTCAATTGGAAAAATAGTTCAACTTTCTTCAGTATACGAATCAGAAGCATGGGGTTTTCAAACGAATGATGCTTTTTTAAATCAGGTTGTGCTGGTGGAATCAAATCTATCTGCTAGAAAAGTATTGGATAAGATTTTGATAATAGAGGAAAGGATGGGAAGAAAACGAATCAACAATACGTATTCTTCGCGGGAAATTGACATCGATATTCTGTATTTCGGTGACCAAAGTATTATCGAAGAGGGATTGATTGTTCCACATCCAAAAATTCAGGATAGAAGGTTTGTCCTGGTTCCATTGGTAGAAATTGCTGCAAGTTTGAATCATCCGGTTTTAAACCAAACAAATACGGATTTACTGGAACATTGCAATGATAGTTTGAAAGTTTGGAAGTATAAAGTATAAAAGCAGAATCATAAAATGAAGTACAATTTTATTGCTATTGAAGGTAATATTGGCGCAGGAAAAACATCACTGGCAACCAAAATTGCACACGATTACAATGCCAAATTAATACTTGAACAATTTGAGGATAATTCCTTTTTACCAAAATTTTACAAGGAGCCGGACAAATATGCTTTTCCGCTGGAGATGTCTTTTTTGGCTTCCCGTTTTCAACAGTTAAAAGACCAGCTCAGCGCACAGGACCTTTTCAAGTCATTTACCATTTCAGACTATTACATTGTCAAATCGCTCATCTTTGCAAAAAAAACATTGGCGCTCGATGAGTTTAATTTATATACACGTTTTTTTGATATTATTCACCAGCAATTGCCAAAACCAGATCTCCTGGTTTATTTGTATGTAACAACCAGCAATCTGCAAAGAAACATTCGTGATCGTGGCAGGCCCTATGAACAGGATATTCAAGACGAATATCTCGAAAAGATTCAGGAAGGATATTTTGAATTCATCCGGCAGCAGAAAGATCTTCGGGTATTAATTATCGACACAAATGAGTTAGATTTTGTAAATCGTGACGCTGATTACAATAAAATTCTGAAAGTAATTAATCGGGAATATCCACTAGGTGTTCATAGAATCACCTTTTAGTTTCCATCCACAAAAAAAACCCCGATGAAAAATTCACCGGGGCTTTCCATGAAAAAGCTTTCTTTTTATTCTCCTGTCAAGGCTTGGAAATCTGCCTCGTTATAGAATTTCAGAAATTCACGATCCATTCTTGCTTTTGCCTTATACTTCGCATCAGCCTTAATTGCTTTTGTCAAAAAGTCAAGGGTCTTTGCTTTGTCATCTTGACGTGCACCAGTAACAGCAAGCAGGTAGTAAGTGTCTCCGTCTTGTGGGTCAACACAATTGAATGTGTTTTCGGCAGCAGCAAAATCCTTATTAAGTAACTGTGCCAAACCAAGGTTAAAGTCACATTTATAGCTGCTCAAACGGCTGACTGCTGATGCGTAATCACCTTTATAAATATAAACGATTCCAAGGTTGTAATTTATATCGCCACCCAATTCTTCTGATTTGAGGTAGCAGTGTTCAGCTTTAGCATAATCACCGGTTACCGCATGAACATCCCCCATGTTGTTTGCCATTTCGTATGAGTTCGGATTGATCTCGTGCGCTGCTTCCAGTAAAGCTTTGGCTTCATCAACATTTCCAAGTTCTAATTCAACAGCAGCAGCATTTACCATAGCTCTCCAGCATTTTGGGTAACGTTCCAGGGTGTTGCCATAAATCTGCTTCTTGGTATTCAAATCATCTGTTAACGTTGCAGCATACAACAATTCATTTACAGAAAGTGCACTTGGATCTGAAGTAGAGAGTCCGGCAATTTCTGAATCTGTACGTTTTGGTTCGTAGCAAACAACATCTATAACAGCACGTCTTAATGGAGGAAGAATATCACGCTCAAGCTCAGGGTAAATCAAAATCATATTCCTGATTTCGGCTTCTTTTTGTGATACATCAGCTGAATTAATCACGTTAATAATGGCATTTTTGTCTTTAATATCAGAGGTTTCAACTGCTTGCATAAAACCATTCCAGTCAGGACCATTGGCTGTTAGAACAAGTTCAATTTTATCAGCAGCTTCTATCTCAATCGATTCATTGTCTTTGGCAGCTTTTTTGATTTTCTTGTTCATATATTTTTCAGCTGTTTCAGCTCTTTTCTGTGAGAGACCTTCGTTAAAAGTTTCTTCTCCTTCAGGTGAAGCCCAACCATCGATTGAAACATATTTAACCAACCAGCCTTTTTCCATATCGCTGATACCATTGTTTAATGCTGCTTTATTGTCAGCATCTTTATTTAATGGAAGGTTTTTATTCAAATTAGATTGATTTACCTGGAAGAAAATAGCAGACTCTACAGTACTGAGGGTCTCTTTTTCATAACCGTCGGGTGCAAAAGCAACCAATTCGGTTTGTCTTGCAAATTTTGATGTATGGATAACACCATCAGCAAGTTTCCGCTCATCAGCTGTATATGATTTTCCCTGATCAGCTGCACCATCACATGAAGAATAAACTTCACCATTGTACTGGTAAGCAACAGGTGTAACTGTTAACTCTGAATTGTCCATTGCTGGATCGTAAGGTACTTTTTTGGTGTAAGTGAATGATCCGCCATTGTCCCAGCTAACCATTGTTCCTTCGCCTTCTACATCTTCTCCTTTAAAATTGATGGTTTCGAAAGCAGTTTCTCCACCCTCATACTTGAGAACAGGAGTAAAGCACATAACAGCATTCTTGGCAAAATATTTTGGAGGGAAAGTACCTGTAATGGTAACCTCAATTGAATCGCCTCTTTCTTCCAAAGGATCCGGAGTCGAACTTAACTGAACATCGTCAAAGTTCTCAGCCATTTTCTTGATTTTGTTGCTTCTGATTTTATAGCGCAAACCAATGTTGAACTGAGACCATGTGTCATTCATAAAGGCCATTTCACCATGTTTTACATTATCAGCCCAGTCAGTTTCCATCCAGGTAAAAGTATAATCACCATAGATGTCCCATTTTTCAGCAACAGCAAAAGTTAATTCACCACCAAAAGGAACTGTCATAGCAACTTTGCGATCGTTAATTCCACCGCCAACGGCTGCAGTACCAGCTTTTCCGTACTTGCCACCTCCTTGTAGAAATTTGTCTGTATTCAGGTCGTAGGTTCTGGAGTTATATTGGGTTTGACCAAGTCCTCCATGTAGGGTAATAGAAAAGAGCCGGTCTTTATAACCACCAATCAGGTTCATCAAATTTAGTCCCAGTTGGATGTCGGCCCCATACATGTCCATATCCATTCTCATATCCTGAGTAACACCAGCACCTGCACCAATGTTGTTTTTTGGTGTAATGCCTTCTTGTTCACCTTTTACAAATCCACGGTTTACTTTACCGTAAATATTTAACCAAGATAAAAATTGCCAACCCATTGCCAGGCTACCATTTATGGAAGTGTTTGATAAATCTGGTGCAGAACCATGTCGTGCAAGATCTCCGTGAAACCAACTTGGGCCAAGATCACCGGCAAAAAACATATAGCCGCTAAAATTTGATTTTTTCTTTTCTTTTTTAGTGCCATCAGCGTTTTCATCTTGTCCGTAGAAAGACAAGGGTGCAATAAACATGCTTAGTATAAGCAAACTTGTTAAAATAGAATAAACTTTTTTCATGGTTTAAAATTTAATGTGTAATTAATTTTAGAACAAATATAAGTATAAATTTGTTTTTAAAAGCAATTTCAATTGTATTTGCTTTGACTTTTTTCAACTAACGGCAAAACTAAGCTTTATTCTCTCTTTTCAAAATATGTAATATAACTTTTTACGCAGTAAATTACTGAAGGTTTCAACTGAGTTTAACTATTTTAATTTCAGGTAGATATCCCATAGTGTGATACCGATACTAACAGCTACATTAAACGAATGCTTGGTGCCACTCTGCGGAATCTCGACACAATAATCTGCAATTTCCACAATTTCATCGCTCACACCACGGACTTCATTGCCAAAAACCAATGCAAGTTTTTCGGTTTTTTTAAGTTGAAAATTGTTAAGTAAGATACTGTTGTCTGTTTGTTCAAGGGCAATAATCCGGTAATTTTTTTGCTTTAATTCCAACAATGCTTCTTCTGTAGTTTTTAAATATTTCCAATCTACCGAATCGGTAGCTCCCAGGGCAGTTTTATGGATTTCGCGATGAGGAGGTGTTGCTGTTATGCCGCAAAGAAAAATTTTGCTGATGCGAAATGCATCTGCCGTCCTGAAAATGGAACCGATATTACTGAGGCTTCGAATATTATCAAGTACTAAAACCACAGGTAATTTTTTGGCTTTTTTATAATCTTCAATACTAAGCCTGTTTAGCTCTTCATTTTTTAACTTACGCATTTTTCAGTGTTTTGATCGCAAAGGTAAAAACTCGGATTCAAAATCCTTGTCATTTGTTAAATTTGCAGCAAATAATTTGTTTTGACGAAAGAAAAAAAATACGCCGAAACACCTTTGATGAAACAGTACAACAGCATCAAGGCGAAATATCCTGATGCTTTATTGCTTTTTCGGGTTGGTGATTTTTATGAAACATTTGGTGAAGATGCAATTAAAGCTTCTGGTATTTTAGGGATTGTACTTACCAAACGCAGAAATGGTGCCGCAGCCTATGTTGAATTAGCGGGGTTTCCGCATCATTCACTGGATACCTATTTGCCAAAGTTGGTTCGGGCAGGTCACCGGGTGGCTATTTGTGACCAGTTGGAAGACCCCAAACTAGCCAAAAAAATTGTAAAACGTGGAGTAACAGAATTGGTAACTCCTGGAGTCTCCCTAAACGATAATGTACTGGAACAGAAAGAAAACAACTTTTTGGCAGCAGTTCACCTATCGTCAGGAATTTCCGGATTGGCTTTGTTGGATATTTCAACAGGAGAGTTTTACCTTGCAGAAGGGGGCAGGGACTATATTGATAAATTGCTCCAAAGTTTCCGCCCAAGCGAAGTAGTTGTGCAACGGCAAAACAGGGGGAAATTCATAACATATTTTGGCGATCAATTTTACCTGACTAGTTTTGATGATTGGGTGTTTACCCGTGATTTTGCTTTCGACATCCTTACCAGGCAATTTAAAACAACTTCGTTAAAAGGTTTTGGCGTTGAAGACAAAGAAAAGGGTGTTATTGCAGCAGGAGCGGCTATTCATTATTTATACGAAACCCATCACGATAAATTAAGCCACATTTCGCAGCTGGGGCGTATTGACGAGGGAAAATATGTTTGGCTCGACAAGTTTACGATTCGCAATCTGGAGCTTATTTTTCCATTAAATCCCGATGCAAAAACGCTGTTGGATGTAATAGACAGAACGCTGACACCTATGGGTTCGCGACTGATGAAACGCTGGATTACACTGCCACTTAAAGATAAGGCAGAAATTGAAAGCCGGCTGCAAGTAGTGGAATTTTTGACAGATAAAGCAGAGATAGAGGCAAGTATTAGCGAAGTGCTCAAGAAGGTAGGAGACCTTGAACGACTGATTTCTAAAGCAGTGGCTTATCGGGTGAATCCGCGCGAAATGGTGCAATTGAGAAGGGCCTTGTATGCAGTTGCAGAATTGAAGAAAATTTGTCAGGCAACGGATAATGAAGCCATCAGGCAGATTGCAGAACAATTGAATCCTTGCGAGACACTTACCCAAAGGTTGGAAAAAGAACTATTTGAAGACCCACCAACATCCATTGCCAAAGGTAGGGTTATTGCTGATGGTGTTTCTGAAGAATTGGATGAATATCGCAAACTGGCTTATTCAGGCAAAGATTACCTGAAACAGATTCAAAAACGTGAAATCGAAAATACGGGTATTTCTTCTTTGAAGATCGGCTACAACAATGTTTTCGGCTATTTTCTTGAAGTAACGCATACACACAAAGACAAGGTTCCTGAGGAATGGCACCGCAAGCAAACTCTCACCGGTTCGGAACGATATATTACCGAAGAACTAAAAGAATATGAGCAAAAAATATTGGGTGCCGAAGAAAAAATATTGGTGCTCGAACAGCGCTTATTTGAAGAACTTGTGCACTTCGCCGCAGGTTTTGTCCAGCCCGTTCAGGTAAATTCCAGTCAGATTGCGGGTCTTGATTGCCTGCTTTCGTTTGCAAGAATATCGAAAGAAAACAATTATTGCAAACCGCAGATTACTAACGATTATTCTATTGAAATAAAAAGCGGCCGTCATCCTGTGATTGAGCAGAATCTTGAGGCCGGGGAAGAATACGTTCCCAATGATATTTTTCTGGACAATAACAAACAGCAAATGATTATTCTGACAGGGCCAAATATGTCGGGAAAATCGGCTTTGCTGCGTCAAACGGCACTCATTGTTTTGTTGGCACAAATGGGTTGCTTTGTACCTGTGGCTTCTGCAAAAATTGGTGTCGTCGATAAAATTTTCACTAGGGTCGGGGCTTCTGATAATATTTCATCGGGCGAATCTACTTTTATGGTGGAGATGAATGAGACGGCAAGTATCCTCAATAATATTTCCAACCGAAGCCTTATTTTGTTGGACGAAATAGGAAGGGGAACAAGTACCTATGATGGCATTTCAATTGCATGGTCTATTGCCGAATTCCTGCATAACCATCCGGCTTACCGTGCCAAAGTACTGTTTGCCACGCATTATCACGAACTTAATGAAATGGCCGCATCTATGAAACGGATAAAGAATTTCCATATTTCAATCAGGGAAATTGGCAATAAAGTGGTTTTTCTGCGCAAGCTAAAAAAAGGTGGAAGCGAACACAGTTTTGGGATACATGTTGCTGAAATGGCCGGAATGCCTGCGCAAGTTTTACAAAGGGCAAAGCAAATGCTCGCTATTTTGGAGAAAAGCCATTCGGGAAGTGAGCTGACAAAAGCAGTAAAGGAGAAAAGTAAAAGCGATGATTTCCAACTGAGTTTCATTCAATTGGACGATCCATTGTTGCATCAAATCAAGAACGAAATCCTTGACACGAATATTGATACACTGACCCCTGTAGAGGCCTTGATGAAATTGAACGAAATTAAAAAAACCTTGGGAGGTTAAGTGGCTGGTTATTAAGTTTGTGATTCTTTAAGTATTCAAATCTGATTTTTTTTCGCTTTGTTCCTTGCGAAAAGGAAAAAAGTTTTACATTTGCACCTCCAAAAATTTGGAATGCGGGAATAGCTCAGTTGGTAGAGCACGACCTTGCCAAGGTCGGGGTCGCGAGTTCGAGTCTCGTTTCCCGCTCAAAAAATCCCGAACCGTTTAATCGGGACGGGATTTGTTCTTTAAGATAATGCTCGTCCCGATAGCTATCGGGAGGTGGAATAAAAATTTTGCTCGAGTGGTGGAATTGGTAGACACGTCCGTACGGATGGGCATTGCGTCATTGGAGAGAAAAACACACGTTCATAAGATAATGCTCGAGTGGTGGAATTGGTAGACACGTTGGACTTAAAATCCAATGGGCATTGCGCCCGTGCGGGTTCAAGTCCCGCTCCGGGTACTTTTACAAAGCCTCGAATAATATTCGGGGCTTTTTTTGTTTGTGGAAAGATGTTTGGAAATGTTGATTTGATGAGGTGGTCGCGATAATTATTGGGATGGTAGGCACGTCCGTACGGATGACCATTGCGGTCGTGTGGGTTCAAGTCCCACTCCGGGTACTTTTACAAAGCCTCGAATAATATTCGGGGCTTTTTTTGTTTGTGGAA
>QMPA01000111.1 GCA_003650365.1 Bacteroidota bacterium
ACACAATAACTAAGGGACACCGTCCCAAGAGCCCGAAAGGCTCAGACACAATAACTAAGGGCCACAGCCCCAAGAGCCTGAAAGGCTCAGACATCATAACTAAGGGCCACAGCCCCAAGAGCCCGAAAGGCTCAGACACCATAACTAAGGGACATCGTCCCAAGAGCCTGAAAGGCTCAGACATCATAACTAAGGGACATCGTCCCAAGAGCCTGAAAGGCTCAGACACCATAACTTGGGACACCGTCCCAAAAAAAAGAACACATGAAAAAACAAAAAAAAATCGGAATCCTCACAGCTGGTGGCGACTGCCCCGGATTAAATGCCGCCATCAGGGGAGTAGGTAAAACAGCCATCGTAAAATACAATATGGAAGTAGTAGGCATCTCCTCCGGATTCCTCGGATTAATTAATAAAGATTACATCCCACTGGAAGAACAAATGTTATCGGGCATCTTAACATTAGGAGGAACCATTCTGGGTACTTCACGCGAAAAACCCTTTAAAAAAACTGGCCATCTGTCCATCGACAAACCCAAACTTATCAAAGCACATTACGACGAACTGGGACTCGATTGTCTGGTATGCATTGGTGGTAACGGTACCCAGAAAACTGCTGCCCGTCTGGTAGAAGAAGGACTTAATGTAATTGGGATTCCCAAGACCATCGACAATGATGTCTGGGGAACCGACCAAACTTTTGGTTTCGATTCGGCCTTGTGGATTGCCACCGATGCCATCGATCGACTGCATTCTACTGCCAACTCGCATAAGCGAATTATGGTCATCGAAATCATGGGCCACCATGCCGGTTGGCTGACCTTATATGCCGGAATGGCTGGTGGTGGCGATGTTATCCTGATTCCCGAATTGGACTATAACATGGATGTGGTTAACAACTACCTGCTCGAGCGTGCCCGAAAGAAAAAACCCTATTCCATTGTAGTTGTTGCCGAGGGTATCGAAAAGCCCAAAAAGCAATCGGCGGCTTCCTTTATTTCCGAACGCATCGAAGAAGGCACAGGCATCGAAACCCGGAAAACCATCCTCGGCTACATACAGCGTGGCGGTAGTCCTTCGCCTGTTGACCGTCTGCTGGCCACACGTTTTGGTGCCAAGGCAGTTGATTTAATTGCCCGTGAAGACTACGGAAGAATGGTCATCAAAAAAGGGGAAAAGATAAAAGACATTTTGCTGAGCGAAGTAGGCAGTAACCTGAAACTCGTTCCGCCCGATTATTCCCTCATTAAAAAAGCAAGGGGAATGGATATTTGTATGGGGTGTAAGGCTTAAGGCTGAGGCTAAGGTTGAGGTTAAGAGGGGGTCGTTCTCTACAAACCAATCTGGTTCAAGTCATAGCGCTAGCCAGTGTGCGGGATGACTTGGACCCTCAATCTTCAGTCAACCTCAACCTCAACCTCATCCCTCAACCCTCAACCTCAACCACTTACCTCATCCCACCCCGCCTTTTTAACATTTCCTCAACAAATTTGCAATTTGAATAAAAATTTTTTCTATCTTGCGCTGTTTCAATTTGCTACTTGTTTGCCGCTTCAGCTCCTCTAAATTTAACTGACTGACATTGTTCTTTTTATTAAAAAATATGAAGTAAAACATAATACAATATTTTACCTTAATTTTTTATTAACTAACAACCAGAAAAATGAAAAAATTTACACAATTCTTTACCTTAATGCTGTGCCTGATATTGTTGCCGGCATTGATTTTTTCCCAAACCAATCAGCCGAAAAAGGCCCCTGGTTTACAGGAATTAACTGAAGTTCCTAATGAGTTCAAAGAGAAACCTATTGTTGATCATTCTGATAAATACGTCATCCCTTCAGGTCGTGAAGGAGGGGAAGATATTGGCAATGCAATGGTAATACCAGCATTGCCCTTTAATGATGGTGGTTTTACTTGTGACAATCTGGATGACTATGATGAAGCATGCCCTTATACTGGTAGTACTGCACCAGACGTAGTCTACAGTTATGCTCCGGCAACAGACCAATTGATTACAATTGATTTGTGTGGGTCATTATACGATACTAAAGTATTTGTTTACGAAAATGTTGCAGGCAATACTGTTGGTTGTAATGATGACTTTTATTTTGGTGGGTCATGCGGACTTTATACTTCTAAAATAGAAGATCTCCCCGTAACAGCAGGCAATACATACTACATTGTAATTGCTGGCTTTGGAAATAACTGCGGCGATTATCTGATTGAGGTTACAACACCAGCACCACCTCCTCCTTGTCCACCAATAACTGCTTTTCCTTTGATTGAAGATTTTGAAGGAACATTCTTACCCGACTGCTGGTCGAAAATTGTCCAAAGTGGAAACGATATTTTCAAAACAGATTTTACGGACCATACTACCGGTAGTGGTTATTCGGCTGCTTTTAGTTCATATGGTTACTCCTCCGATTACAACCAATACCTGTTCTCGCCTGCCTTTACAGTTGACGATGCGTTTCGGATCTTGTCTTTCTGGCATAAGAAATATGGTGATTATGATGAACTTCTGGAATGGGGAGTTTCAACCACGACTAACCCGGATGACTTTGTTTGGACGCCTGTTGACTTAACAGAGGACTGGCAGAAAACCTTTGTCGATTTAAAACCATATGTAGGCCAGACCGTTTATGTTGGCTTCCATTATTATGGGGATTATCTGTATTATGTATTTTTGGATGATGTACAGGTTGCTGCCACACCACCAATACCAATCTCCAACTGGGCCATTGTTGCCGGCATACTTATGATCGGCGCCTTTTTAGTATTCCGCTACAGGAGAAAGCTGGCATAGCGCTTTGCAATGCTTGAACTTTAAAAAAGCCACTTGCAATGATGAAGTGGCTTTTTTAAATGAAGCTTGATTTATCTTTCTTATCGATGATAATTTACCAATTAATAATTAAACTTAACTTATTATGAAACGAAAATTACTTTTATTAATGCTTGCATTGGCAGTTATTGGAACTGCGCTTGGGCAAACTCAATTATTTTTCGATGATTTTGAGTCTTCATCAGGTTGGACTTTAGTTGGAGAATTTGAAATTAATGCGCCTACCGGACTTGGCGGGGAACATGGAAACCCCGATCCAACTGCTGCTTTCTCAGGTAGTAATGTTTTAGGCGATGACCTTACAGGACTTGGAGCTAATCCGGGTGATTATGAAGCTTCAATTGCTGATAGGACTGATAGAGCCGAATCACCTACAATTAACTGTACTGGATTTGTAAACATTACCTTAAATTTTCAGCGATGGCTAAATGTTGAATCACCCTCTTATGACCATGCCTATATTGATGTAAGTAATGATAATGGAGCAAACTGGACAGAGGTTTGGGCAAATACAGCTGGAATTACTGATGCCGCATGGGGAACTAATTCTGTCGATATTTCGGCAGTTGCTGATAATCAGGCACAAGTTAAAGTTAGATTTTGTGTTGGTGCAACCGATGGCTCCTGGTTTTATAGTGCATGGAATCTTGATGATGTTGAAGTTACAGGTACAACTGCACCCTCTTGTCTTGCCCCAAGTACACAAACTGAAACCAATATTACAGCCACATCAGCTGATTTGGGCTGGACAGAAATTGGTAGTGCAACCACCTGGGAAATTGAGTGGGGCCCAACAGGCTTTACACAAGGTACAGGAACCGTGGTTAGTACAAGTAGTAACCCCCATAATTTAGGCGGTTTGTCGCCGGTAACAACTTACGACTGGTATGTTCGTGCCGATTGTGGAGGAGGATCTTATAGCACATGGACTGGAGCTAGTACATTTACAACTGCTTGTGCAACATTCACAGCTCCCTTTACAGAAGATTTTGAAAATGGCGGGGCTTTACCCAATTGCTGGACAAATAGCAGTAGTACCGGTGAATTGTGGCAATTCAGTACAACGTCTATAGGACACTCTGCTCCTGCTGACCATACTACAGGAACCGGTTATTTTGCAGCAGTCGATGATTCAGAATCACCACACTCGACTGATGTTACTTTAACCACTCCGTTTATTGATGTAAGCGGACTTGCTGTACCTTGGTTGTTTTTTTGGTTTTATAGTGACAATGAAGGGTTTACCAATATGACACTTCGTATCAATGTTTGGGACGGAGCAGCATGGAATAACGATTTGGCGACTTTTTCTGGCAATACCGGTGATCCGGTTGCCTGGCAAGAATTTAATGTTGGCTTAACTTCGTTGACGATAACTGGTCCTATTCAAATTCAATTTGTTGGAGATGAAACATCATCAGGAACAGGTTTTTATGATGACATTTCAATAGACGATATAAGTGTTGTGGAAGGGCCTACAACACCAACCATTACAGTTACACCAGCTGGGCCTTTCAATTTCAATTATTTGCAAATAGGAAGTACCGCCAGCCAAACATTTACAGTAACAAATACAGGTGGTGGAGTAGGTAACATTACAGGGGCTTCCATTAGTGGTGATGCTGAATTTACGATTGCTTCTACTACAGGCATCCCCGGTAATTTACCCCCTGACTTAATTGAAGTTGTTGTTGATTTTGATCCTGCGGCAATTGGATCTTATACAGCAACACTAACTATTACCGATGCAGGAGGTACTACAGATGTGTTATTAAGTGGAGAAGGTGTGGCCGCTATTGCAAACGATGACTGTGCCGATGCCCAATACGTTGGTAGTGGTGGTTATCCTGAAACAGTTACAGGCACAACAAAAGGTGCCACGCTGGATTGCCCCGGAGTCCTTGACTGGAATGCCGTATGGTACGAAATAGATTTGCCTTATGCATTTAATGAACTAACTATTTCATATTGTGGCACTACAATGAGTACAGGTGGTATTGTGTATATTCCCGATTGCTCTTCATGTGGAAGTTATGTGCTTGCAGATACTTATGCTTTTAGTGCTTGTACTGATCCTGATCCCGCTGCGCTTCAGATGACTTTTAATCAAATTGCAGGGCCGGGAACAATAATGTTTCCTGCTTATGCTGCTGCTGCCGATGGACTTGGTGTTGATATCACCATAACATTTGATGTTACCCTGGTTATTCCTGTAATTAGCTGTGGTAATACTGATCTTGGAACATTAACACCGACAACATCATGGCAAAGTGCAGCCTATTTGCTTGGAGATACCTATTATTGGGACTTCGCAGGAACTGCTGGAAATATATATAGCTTTAGTAGTTGTACTGCCGGTGAAGATACCTACATCAGGATTTATGATGCAGCAGCAATACTAATTGCATCCAATGATGACGACGGGCCACATTGTGCTGGTTCAACAGCCTCCATCGATTGGACTTGTACCACCAGCGGAACATATACTGTTTCATTGGCGCGTTTTAGCTGTAATCCTCTAGACAATGATGGTAATTTTGAATATATGTATACTGCGTTACCAGCAACTGCAAGCTGGGCAGGAACAACGGACAATGACTGGCATACTGCATCCAATTGGGATGTAGCAGCTGTGCCTGGATTTGTTACAGATGTAACCATTCCAACAGGCTTAAGCAAGTATCCCACTTTGTCGGCAGCAGGATCATGTAATGATCTCGAAGTTCAATCCGATGCTGTAGGTGATGCTTCCCTGCTTGGTGATGGCAATTTAACGGTTAACGGTAATGCAACAGTACAGCGTTATGTAAGCGGTGGCGAATGGCACGATGTGTCAGCCTCAACACAGGGACAAACCCTCAACAGTATTTATTTTGGTGGCACTCCCAATGTATGGTTAACACATTACAACGAGTCGGATAATACCAGAACCTACCTGACTAACCGCAACGATCCGATGGATCCGGGTGCAGGCTTTGAAATATGGGTGGAAAGCGGTAACAATGTAATCATCGATTATACCGGCGCATTGCAAACGGCTAATGTTACTTTAACAACAGCTTCTACACCGCCTATTGACTATTCAGGTCCTAATCCACAGGGTCACAACCTTATTGGTAACCCATTTGCCAGCCCCATTGATTTGGATCTTGGCACATGGTCACTTACTGATGTGAGCACTTCATTCTGGGTTTGGGATCCTGCAGCCGGGAGCTATAAGGACTATAATACCAGTGGAAGTACAGGAAGTCTTACCGATGGTATTGTTCCCATGGGACAAGGTTTCTTCTGTCAGACAACTGGTGCTACGGCATCTATTACTATCCCGACAGCGGCAAGGGTTCATTCAGCACAAGCTTTCTACAAAAATGCTGCTGCAAATGAAAACCCCCAGCACATGTCATTACGCGCATTACATGGCAATGTATACGATGAAATGAATATTGTTTTCCATCCCGAAGCCAGTGGAACTTTCGAAACATTCGACACCCGCAAAATGTTTGCTATTGACGGAAATACACCGCAACTTTATTCAGAACAAAATGGTGAGCAATTAAGTATCAATGGTTTGCCGCTATTAACTGAAGATGGTTATAGTGTGAAAGTAGGTTACAAAGTAGGCGTAAATGGCGAGCAGATACTCGAAGCCAATCTGGAAAAACTTCCTGAAACGGAAGTCTTCCTCGAAGACCTTGTAAGTGGTGATCTTCAAAGCCTTGTTGAGCAGCCACGCTATGTATTTGATGCTTCGATTGGTGATGATGCAGATCGATTTATCCTGCACTTCAATCCGCTGACTATTGGGATTGGCGATACTGAAAATGAAAATTTAGTTTTCGTTTATGCTTTTGATAAAAAGCTATATATAAAGAGTTCTGGTAATGCCGCCAAAGAAGATAAACAAATTTGGGTTTATGATATGATGGGTAGAACAGCCATCCAGGCAAAAGCCGAAGCTTCTACTTTAACAAGCATTCCGGTTCATCATTTGAACGGATATGTGATTGTGAAAGTGATGAGTGAAAGTGGTGTAGAAACAACCAAAGTCTTTATTAAATAACCTTTAAAAGCTATAGAAATGAAAATAATAAATATCAAAAAGATTATATTAAGTCTTGTTTTTGCTTTCGCTGTATCTTTCACTTTTGCACAAATAACTGAGCCGGGAGATCCTCCCGGTGGTGGACCCGGTGGTGGAGATCCCCCTGTAGGTGGTAGTGCACCCATTGGTGGCGGGCTTGTGATTATGCTGGCTTCCGCTGCAGTTTATGGTGGAAAGAAAGTCTATTCGCTGATGAAAGAAAACAAGGAGGAACTCGAATCGTAAACGCATATAATTTGCGTTAAATACTATTAACCTTTAACCTTTCCCTTTGAAAAATATTCAGGGGGGAAGGTTTTTTTATGGGCAGAAAGAAAGGGATATATCAAATAGAGGCCTTTGCAAAACCTCAGTAAATTGTCCTTTTGAGTATTTATACCATTTGCTATTTGAAATGCACCATAAAACCACACGATTTTTCAATGATTGAAAATCCCCTCCTGGGAGGGGCAGGGGTGGGTTTACGCCAGCATAATTCTGACATTTTTAAATGGCGCATCTTGCTTTGAAAATGGTATTAGATCCCGAAGAATGAAACCCACGAAGCGATATGACAAAAGAAAAATGAATATCGAATACTGAATTTTGAATATCGAATTTTGAATGAAAGACAGAACTAACTTCAACATTCAAAAGAATGGTTCGTATTTAACAAATATACAAACCATTACGAATAGTTGTCAATAGTAGGCGGCAGTGCACCCATTGGTGGCGGACTTGTGATTATGCTGGCTGCCGGTGCAGTTTATGGCGGAAAGAAAGTCTATTCGCTGATGAAAGAAAACAAGGAGGAAACTGAATCGTAAACGCATAGAATTTGCGTTAAATACTATTAATCCTTAACCTTTCCCTTTGAAAAATATTCAGGGGGAAAGGTTTTTTTATGGGCGGAAATAGAATGTTGAATCTTTAGTCTTCAGTCTTCAGTCTTCAGTCTTCAGTCTTCAGTCTTCAGTCTTCAGTCCGCATTCTTTAGTAGAAAAAGCATTAAAAATAATGAAGTTTAGTATGTTACGGATTACACTTCCTCAACCTTAGCCTCAGTCTCAAACCTCAGTCTTAACCTCAATCTCAATCTCAAGGGGGGACAGATGGGCGTCAAAATCCATCCAAAGTCATCGTAACAGTTGGAATCAACAACAGCCATCCCAAAATAATAAGAACAAGCATGAAGGGGGCAATCCATTTTACCCATTTGTCGTAAGGGATTTTTGCGACACCCAGCACACCAATCAATACACCCGAAGTAGGCGTAATCATATTTGTAAAACCATCGCCAAACTGAAAAGCCATCACCGTCGCCTGCCGTGAAAGGTTGACCAAATCGGAAAATGGCGCCATAACCGGCATGGTAAGTGCAGCCTTGGCCGAACCCGAAGGAATAATAACATTGATGATATTTTGAATAACATACATTACGCTCACCGTTCCCAATTTGCCCATGCCCGACATGGAAGAAGAAACACCATGAAGGATGGTGTCGATTATTTTTCCGTCTTCAAGCACCACCAAAATACCACCGGCCAAACCAACAATTAATGCCGCCGACATAATATCGCGTGCGCCTTCCAGAAATTCGCTGGTAATGCGGTTGCCATCATAACCGGCTGCAATCCCTGAAAAAATACCCATGGCAAAAAACAAACTGGCAATTTTCATGATATACCATTGATAGCCCATCACACCAACAATAAGAAACAAAATGGTAAACATCAATAAATTCAAGATGAAAAAATGGACAGACTTCCGCAAGCTGAAAAATCCCAAAACCACAAACAAGGCTGTGGCTATTGGAACCATGGGCAACGTACTGGAAGAATTCCCAATTTTCATTTCCGTCATGGGATAAACCCACGAAAAAATACCCAAACTTATGGCAATAAAAACATATACAAACCAGGCCGCACGAGGGGTGCTGACTTGCACATTTTCTTCATCCACCGAAGCCTTCTTCCGCCAGTATTCATCATCTTCATAAACCAATGATGATTTGGGATTTTTCTTCACTTTATGTGCATAACGGAGTATCCATGTAATGCCCACCAGATTAATGACAAACCAACTAAACAGCCGGTAGCCAAATCCTGAAAACAGCGGCAAATCGGCGATACCCTGCGCAATGCCAATTGTAAATGGATTGAGGACAGCACCGGCAAAACCCAGTCCTGCAGCAACAAAAACCATGCTCACCCCAACTATGGAATCGTAACCCATGGAAATGGCCAGCGGAACAAGAATAATGATGAATGCGATGGTTTCTTCGCTCATCCCAAATACAGCACCGAATACACTAAACAACAGCATAATCATTACAATAATGATATTATTTACGCCAATTATTTTCAACAGCTTATTGTTTTCGAGACTTTCGGTATATCGCAAAAAAGAAAAAATACCAATATCGATGGCCTTGCTGCTGTTCACTATCCAGAAGGCACCACCAATCATCAGTATAAAAACGATGATTCCGGCCTGGTTGACAAATCCTTTGTAAAGCGCTGCAAACACCTGCCAGGTTTGGGGTTGGCTGTCCATATATTCAAACGAGCCTTTATCGATAACTGTTCGTTCAACTCCGTTCACCAATTGGCTATGCCGATGGTATTCGCCACCCGGAATAAACCAGGTCATCATGGCCGCCAGCAAAATAATGCTGAAAATAATAACGTAAGTATGGGGGATTTTTTTAAACATAATTTATGGAAATTTGGACGGCCAAATATAGTGATTAAGGTTGAGGTTAAGGCTAAGACTGAGGCTAAGGCTAAGGTTTAGGTTAAGAGGCCTCAACCTCAACCTAAAAACCTTATCTTTGATTTTTACCAATACCTTTTGGAAATGAAGAACAACCCGCCCATCCTTTCTCAAATCGCTGATTTTATTGTCAGTGCAAAAGATTTTGATGATCCAACTATCCACCAGGCAAGCAGAATAATTGCCGATACCTTTGGAACTGCTTTCAGTGGTATTCAAACAGCGGCTTTTCTGGCTGCAATAAAAAGCATGGATGTACTGTTTGGAAAAGGCAGCCTGCCCATTTGGGGAACAGGAAATAGCTCGACTTTGCAGGGCGCTGTCTTTTACAATGCATTGGCAATCAGCTCAACGGATTTTGATGAAGGCCATCGCAAAGCAGTGGGACATCCCGCCAGTCTTGTGGTTCCAACAGCAATGGTTTTGGGAGAGTTTTTGCAAGCTTCATTCAGCGAGGTTTTGCATGCTGTAGTTATTGGATATGAGATTGGCACACGTTTCAGTCATGCGCGAATTGCTTCAAAAATAACGACTTATTCCAGTGGACGCTGGGGAGCAATTGCCACGGCTACCACGGCTGCGGTTCTTTTAAAGTTAAGTCACACTCAAACGATTCACGCTTTGAGCAATGCGGCAGTACTTTCCCCGGCAATGTTGCGAGGATCAACTGATGTCAGTACCGGTTCCATGTCGAAAGAAGGAGTGGCCTGGGCAGCGCAGTCAGGATTGCAATCGGCACTATTTGCGAAAGATGGTTTTTCAGGGCCTTATCTTTTTGTGGATGAAGTG
>QMPA01000112.1 GCA_003650365.1 Bacteroidota bacterium
CAATATCCAACACTCGAAGGACAAATTAAATACTGGAACCTACCTGAAACATACATGCCAACACCGTATGCAACAGATGATTACCAGACAATTCCTTTCGATTATTTCTATGTAACCCTTTATCAGGTGCTTGATACAACTCCAGAAGGTGTACCCAATGCGTTTGATTCGGTTGCTACAAAATATGTACAACCATTGTTAACTGAAGATCTGGATGAGTTGATGTCTTACTTCGACTTTGAGATCAATACTGAAATGAATAATCAGCGTGGTTGTGATGCTATGTATTTAATGAAAGTTTGGGACGGTGGAATGATTTATCACACTACACCTCCTGCTCCGGACGAAGAAACCAAGCTTGGTGGCTCTACCTATACCTATAACAATTGGGGTGGTGTAAATGCTACTGATGCCTTGGCCATTCAATTAATGGTCGGCGGTCTTAACGATATTAACGGTACACCATGGAACTATAGCTGGGTTGGTCTTAATACTGATTCTCCTTGGTATGGATACTATTCACATGGCATTGCTGATGTTAATAGCTCGAATACCTATACAAATGGTGGCATTACTGCTTTGGATGCGCTAACAGCTAAATATCGTACTGTTGGAAACATTGCAAGCTATCCTGATAATGGAAGTACCAATCAATTCTCACCTAACTTTAGGGTTACAGGTAGAATGGTTGATTCACTGCCACAGAAAACATTCATGTACGACAGACCGTTTGATTACGATAACGTAGAGGATGTTCCATTTACACATAGCGGAGCTGATTATATGTATTTCTCCTATGCAACTGCGCATAAATACACATCTAGTATGGTTCCATGGGAAGGTGCTGCCAATTACATCAACCTATATTATGAAGCAATTGGTGATGTTAACGCAAGTTATATCCCACCAGGAAGTGGTCTGAAAGCAGAACCAACTGTAACACTTACTTACGAAGGTATGTTTGCTGCAAATGTTGGTGAAGTTGTAACAATTCCTATCAACATCGATCGTGATGTAGAAGTAGGAGCTATTACATTGAGCTTCAATTACCGCAACGATCTTATCGAGGTTCTTGGTACTAACTATGATGCTGATGATATGTTCATCAATCAGGAAGAAGGTATCTTGAATATGGCATGGTTCAGTACAGAGTCTGTTGACTATATTGCTGATGCCGCTGTTGCTTTGATCAAGGTTCGTATTATAGAGGAAATTCCTGCAGATGTTGAACTGTTCGAATTGAATGTGAATACAGAATTTGCCGATGCTACAGCTAACCCAATTGATGTTGATTTGAAAACATCTGGTGTTAGTACTGATAAAGGACTTGTTGACGGAGCTGCATTAACAGCAAGTAACTATCCTAACCCATTTAATGATGCAACAACAATTAGTTACTTATTACCTGAAATGGGTAAAGTTACTGTTGATGTTTACAATAACATGGGTATGAAAGTTGCTACACTTGTTGACGAAGTACAGGAATCAGGTCTACGTGAAATCGTATTTAATACTGGAGATGTTAATCCAGGTGTATACTTCTATCATATCACATTACAGGGAGAAACCAAAGATTACTCTGCTGTTAAGAGAATGATTGTTGTTAACTAATTCCATATGATGAACTGTTTGGGGCAGCTGCCCCAAACAGTTTATTATTAATCATAAAATAGTTTTTACAGATCGTTTTTAAATGAAACAACAACTACATATAATGACCAAAATCTTCATACTAGCTGGCTTAATGATGGTGTGGGTGGTTTTACCATCTAATGTCTTTAGCCAACCTGTTTTGAAAATTGATCATTATACTGGTTGCCACAATACGGATGTTGTCATTCCGGTTGATTTAGAACATTTTGAAGATGTGGCTGCGTTCACCTTATATATAGGTGTGAATACAGCAGATATCGAATTTGTTGATGTTGAAGATATCAATGAAGTGTTCGCTACCGGTGATTTTGTTGCAGGTATTAACCTTGAAACACAAACCATTGTCATGAACTGGGCCAGTTTTACGCCTGTAAATCTTGATAGTGGATTGATGTGCAACCTCCGTATTTCATTTAAAAGTGATGCAGCAGATTTCGACTTTCTGGATAATTGTGAAATTGTCCGTTCTGATCTTTCCATCATTGAAAACGTTGAATATATTGATGGAACATTGGTGGCACTAAGTTCTTCGTTTATACCTGATCCTGTTTCTCAGACTGTCCTTGAAGGAAGCCCTGCAACTATTGAGTTGTTTGGAATTACTGAAGGAATTAGCAGTCAGTGGCAGAAAATGGAAAACGAGAATTGGGTTGATTTATCGGATATAGCACCTTATTCAGGTGTACAAACCGGTAAATTGTTCATTCAATCAGTTTCGACTGACTTAAGTGGAAGCCTGTTCAGATGTCTGCTTACTAATGACATTTGTTCCGAAAGCTCAAATGAAAGTGAACTTTTTGTTACACCTGATGGTGTTGAGGAATTTGATGGGCAAAGTAAAGCTGCGCCTATACAAATTTATCCCAATCCTGTCGATGAATATTTGAACTGTGTTTTTAAAACAAATGTGTCGTCTGCAGCCTTGAGATTCGTCAATACAGACGGACTTATACTAAGCTATCAACAATTGGGGGACATCGTTTCTGGAGAAACAATAGCTTTGCGCCTCAATAGCGTGAAGACAGGAATGTATGTCTTGCAATTGTTTAGTAATGAAAAAAAGATAGCGGACATGAAAGTTTTGAAACAGTAAAACTTAATTTATGATTTTTTGGAAATCTATTTTATAAACAATTAAAGACTCTAAGATATGACAAAAAAAATATTACAACTAGTTGTGGTTTTATTGATTGCCGCGCAGGGTGTAATGGCTCAATCGGTTACGCTTGAGCATGTGACTGTTGCTCCGGGAGATATCACGGTGCAACTCGACATGAATGGCTATACTGGTATGGGGTCACTAAACCTTACAATAGGGTTCGATAACGATTTGTTGGACTTTACTGGTATTGATGATGCACAACTATCAGGAATTATTGCAGGTGTAAATGGGGATGAAAACCTGATTATTACCTGGACTGATTTTGATGGAGCAGACATAAGTGGTAAATTGTGTGACCTGATGTTTCGCTACAAGGGAGGTTTTTCATCCGATCTTGTTTTCGATACTGTCGTCGGAGGTTTTTGTGAAGTTGCCGATATAAATTTGGCAGTAATTCCAACAACTTTTAGTGATGGTTCAGTTATGCAAATACAAACTTCTGAAACGGTTAGTATGACAACAGTGGTCGAAACAGTTGGAAACACGGTGTCTATGCCCGTTGATATGGCTGGATCTGCTTTTGACAATGTATCTGGCCTAACCTTTAAAATAGCCTTTGATGATTTCAGGCTGTCTTATTCTGGTATAGTTGAAGATGCTTTAACAGGTGTTTTGGCTAATGCCAGTGATGGAATACTTACAATAACTTGGGATGGAAACGGATCTTTTAAAGATCTGACAGGACATCATTTATTTGATATCCAGTTTACATACCACGGAGGAGATGCCGATATTGTATTTAGCCCCGGATGCGAAATTAACGATGATGACCTTATGCCTCTTGCTGTAAATTATACAGATGGGTTGGTCACACCTGCTGCAGGGACAGCCTCTTTAACGATTGGTAGTGTTGGTGCCGTTACAGATACTGTTGCAGTAGCTGTTGAAGTGCCTATTGTTGCTGCCGATTTTGACCCCTTGGTTTTACTGGGTGCTGTTACTTTGAATATCAGTTATGATGATACAAAGTTGACATATACCGGATTTACCAAACAGCAGTTTCAAACTGGTTGGACAGTAAATGCCAATACCAGTGGTGTAGTGGAGATGTTGTGGAGTAGCCTTAATGGTGAAGTCCTTAATGATGGTGATTTGGTAACACTTCAATTTGATTACGGTACAAATGGCGGACAAGCTGATATTGAGTTTTATGCCGGTTCTATTGTGAAAGATATTGATATTGTGACCATACCTGTTAGTTTTAATGATGGTTCTATTGCCAGCCATTCTGTTGGCGGAATGCTTACATATATGGGTGATGCTACAAGACCTATCTCAACAGATGGTTCTAGTGTAACAACGATATATCTGAAAAATGCCGCTGATTCAAGTATTGCTTATACAGTTGGTGCTGATGCTACCGGTCATTATGTTTTTGCTGGTGTTGCTGTAGGATCTTATTTTTTAGATGCTATAACAACTATTGATGCAACGTTCAGTTATGATATAACAGATGCTTATTATATTTATTATAATGGGCCTAGTTTAACTGGGTTAGCTGCATTAGCTGCGGATGTAGATGAAGTAGGAGGACCTGATATAACTGATGCATATATTGATTTTTACAGCTGGAATAACGGTGCTAACGATAGGTCTTTTACAGGGCTATGGACTGCACCTGTATGGATATTTGAGCATCCTTCAATAAGTGTGACTGGTGATATTACACAAAATTTTAGTGCAATAACTTCAGGTGATGCATTTGGAGACTGGACGCCAACTCCCTAAAATGTAATTATAAAAGAAAGATAGATATTATGAAAAAAATAATTATATTATGTACAATGGTTTTATTCCTTGGTTATGGAGTAAATGCACAAACGTTGTCTACAGATACGTTCAATTCAGCCAATACAAATATGCCCTTAGTTGGAAATAGTTTTGATGTACCTATTGATGTTACATCCATTGGGGAGATATTTACTTTTACGGTTTATTTTGAATATGATAATGCTGTATTGACATGGGATGGGACGTTTACTAATGGGTTAGTCCCTAATATAACAGTTACTCAACATGCCGAAGGTGTTCTTAAGATAATCGCCTCAGGTGCATTTCCTGATGGGGAAACCGTACCTGATGGTGTCTTACTTGATTTGCAATTTAGTTATCTGGGTGGATTTTCGGACTTATCATTTTGGACCATCGATAATAACTCACCATATTGCAAAATCGTTCGGACAACTTTTCTTGTTTTTGCTTTTACCGATACTGATGTAACCAATGGTTCCGTTGGCGAATATATCATTAGTGGCGGTGATTGGAATACTGCAAGTAACTGGAATTCCAATGCTGTACCTATTGCTAGTAGAGATGCATTTGTTGTTGCTGGTACTGAGACTACTATTGATGCGGCTGCTATGTGCAACAATCTAACGATTGAGCAAGGTGGTCAGTTGACACTGAATAGCACCTTCGATGTTGATGGTGATTTCACCATCGAATCTGATGTTGCCGGTAGTGGTTCATTTATCAATAATGGTACACTTACTGTAACAGGAACATCATCAGCCGAGTGTTATGTAACCAATGGTACGTGGCATGGCATTGCCTCTCCCGTAAGTGGAGAAACTTTTGCCAGCATGTATCTGGGTGGTAGTCCAGAAGTTTGGATAAAATCCTATGATGAAGCAAACAATACTTATGTTGGTATGTTTGATACTACACAGACTATTGGTGATATGGAAGGTTGGTTTACCTTTGTTCAAACAAGTGGTTCTCCACAGACTTTTAGCTTTGAAGGTCCATATAGAACTGGTACCGTTGGTGGTAGTATGGCTTATTCAAATACAGGTCATAATTTTGTTGGAAACGCTTTCACCTCCGCTATTGACTGGGACGCTGCTTCAGGTTGGACAAAAACCAATATGAACAATGCCATTTATGTTTATAATGATGGAAACTGGGCTTCTTATGTAGGAGGAAATGCACTTAATGGCGGATCACGCTACATTGCCATGAGCCAGGGATTCTTTGTTCAGGCCAATGCTGCAGGTGCTTCTCTAACTATGGATAATGATGTTTGTGTTCACAATGGAGTTGGATATCTGAAAAGCCAGAATACTGAACAAGAAGTTGTTCGCTTGGAGATTGAAGATGCCGGTTTGGTTGATGAAGTACTTATTGTATTTAGAGATGGTGCTACGGAAGACTATGATGGTGAATTTGATGCACATAAGTTTTTCAGCTTCAATGCCGATTACCCACAAATTTATTCTACAGCAAATGATTTCATGTCGATTAACGCATTACCTTTGTCGGCCAAAGAAAGCGTTGCAATGGATGTTAGGGGTAAAGATGGTAACAGTTTGACCATTTCAGCTACTGAAGGAGAAGATTTCGAATATTTGATTCTGAAAGATGCTGTTACTGGAATTGATGTGAACCTGAAAGAGAAGTCTTATACCTTTGTTTATGATACAGAGGTAACAGATAGATTTACTTTATATTTTAGTCCATTGGGTGTAAATGACAATTCACTTTCGGGTGATGCTGTTAAAATATTTGCGTATGACAATAACATTCAGGTTGTTTTGAAAGCTACCGATCATGCAAATATTTCTGTTTATAATCTGCTGGGTCAAGAGGTAGTTACTCGTTCAGCGAATGCTAATATTACGAGTATTCCTATGAACAAATCAGGTTATTACCTTGTTAAAGTAAGTGATGGGAAAAGTCATTCTACACAAAAGGTGTTTATTAAATAATTGACAATCAAAAAAAAAAGATAGAGATGAAGAAAAATATTTTAACAATGGCCTTGACAAGTTTCTTTTTTGTGTTGTCTATGATGTTAACAGCGCAAACCGATCCACCTCCAGATCCAGGTGATGATCCTGAATCAGGTAGTGATCCTCCTTTAGGAGGCAGCGCACCAATTGGTGGAGGAGCTTTGATTCTGATTGGACTTGGAGCTGCCTATGGTAGTAAGAAAGTCTATAAACTTTTTAAAGATAATCAGGAAGAATTAGAAGACTAATCGTCCTGATATACTAATAGCATTTCAAAACCGGGTTAATTATTAACCCGGTTTTTTTGATTTATATAGCTGTACCAATGAATTATCTATTAATTTTGGATTTTTCTAAATACGCATTAACTAAATACTTATTTCAAATGTTGAATACCAAACGTTATGTAGTACTTTTTGCAACCTTTTTCTTTGTTATCCTGGGGATTAATCAACTACTTGCTGGTGTTGTTGATCTGAGTGACAGGGAAGGAGAACCAACATTAATTATTCATGATACCACTGTCGCTCCCGGTGAGTTATTACTTCAAATTGATGCATTGAATTTTGTGGAGGATAATGGGCAGGTTGCTGCCATTACCTTGCGTATTGAAATCGATACATTTCTTATTCAATTCAACGGCATTCAGAATAAGACGCTTGTTGGTTCATGGTTAGCCAATTATAACGTTATTGAGGATGAGATAACAATTACATACACAGCACCTTTTGGTATGGGATTTGATATTGATGGAAAACTACTTGATTTGCGTCTTGAGTACTTCGGAGGTTTCCCTGCCGATTTGCATTTTAAAGCAAATTGTGAAGTTTCCAATGTAAATTTGCAAACAATATCAGGGATTGTTTATGAAGATGGGAGGATAAATCAGACTACTCCTGTTGGAAATATCACCCAAGATACTGTTATCGGACTTTTTGATCAATCGTTCTCAATGCCGCTAACTGCTGAGGGGGCTGGTTATGATATGGTAAACAAAACTGTTTTAAGAGTAGCTTATGATTCACTTCAGCTTCAATACGCGGGCTTCGATGAATCTGCTTTAAGTGATGCTACAGTTGTTGATAATAACGGTGTTCTTATAATTAACTGGGAGGACAACAACTCACCCATGGATTTTACTTCGCTGGATACACTATTGTATTTGAACTTTTTGTTTATTGGTGATACGAACACATCAACACTTCTTCTTCCTGGTTCAAAAGTTTATAATAATGATACCGTTGTAGCTTCGGGTTTTTTTGATGGTTATATCAAAGCAAAATTACATGTTCAATTGTATAATGCTCCCGATACTGCCGGGACAGTATTTGGAAGCGGTTATTATTTTCCGGATGATACAGTAACCGCTATAGCAGTTCCTAATGCCGGCTTTCATTTTTTAAACTGGTCGGAGAGTGGCAGTATTGTATCCTCAGACTCTGTTTATGTTTTCGTAAAGCAATTCTCAAACGATACGCTGACGGCTAACTATGCGCCTAATTTATATAATCTTACACTGATTGCTTCTCCTATTGAAGGAGGGGAAGTTATTGGCGCAGGTATCTACGCTTATGGCGAAACGGTTTCAGTGACAGCAGTGCCTGCCGAAGGTTATACTTTTATGTTTTGGGAAAATGGTGTAGATACACTTTCTTTTGATTTTGTTTATACTTTCATTATGCCCAATTCTGATTTGACGCTAACGGCTGTTTTTGAAATAGATGTGTATACAATTACTGCTGTTTCAAATAATCCGGATTATGGATCTGCTGAGGGTGGGGGTGATTTCAATTATGGGGATATAGCAACAGTGACGGCCAAATCCGAAGCCGGATTTATGTTTGTCGTCTGGACTGAAGAAGGACAAGCTGTTTCTTATGATTCTGTTTACTCCTTCGCTGTACATTCAAGCAGAGATTTGGTAGCTAATTTTCAGTATGAAACGGATTGCTCAGCCCCGGTTGCTTTGTATGTGGACAGTTTGGCAGAAACAAGTGCCCTGCTTCATTGGTTGCCATCCGGTAACGAAAGCGAATGGGATGTTATTTGGGGAGAAGCTGGGTTTGATACCATTGATGGAGGAGAGTTAGTTGAAGGCTTAATGGAAACAAAATACTTACTGGAAAACCTTGATCCGGGTACTTTATATGATTTTTATGTGCGTGCTATTTGTACTGACGAATTGCACAGTGTATGGGCTGGCCCACATACTTTTTCTACATGGTATGTTGGCATTGAAACGCAAGAATACCGACACGAAGTAATTGTTTATCCAAATCCGGTTGCACATGATTTACATATTACTTTTAATGAAAATACACCTGCTGAAAAGAGATTTCAAATAATAAATTTAGTTGGATTGACTGAAAAAGAGGGCGTTTTACCTGCATCGAATCAGGCCGTTATCTACTTAGACGATCTGTCTCCAGGAGTTTATATTCTCCGGCTTTTTCTTGAAAACAAATTGCTAACGAAAATATTTGTAAAAAACTAAGCTTATTGCTTTTGATTCTATTGCTATTTAATGGCAATAGATTCCAAATTGCTAGTACCAAAATCAGTCATCAATACTACCTACATCAATATTGCCGTTGCGTATTGTTAACTGTCCTCCGGTTGCCACAGTTATCGAATAGGCCGTTGCAGCAGCATCCACTGTGATTTCTGTGCCAGCTACAACTGTAACGATATGATCTGCTTGAGGTACTATACCTAGTGACCAATTGCCAGGCGTATGCCAATCACCCCCGCTAATGGTATTATTCTCAAAGAAACCTTCAACAGCTCCGTTAGTTACATCTGCATCAGAGAAATCAAAGTGACTAAAATCTGGCCGAACAATTTTGCAAAATGTTGAACTATTATCTGTGGTCCAAAACGATAAGTCTGAAAATCCCCCCAAATAACTAAATTGTAAATCAAGTAAGACACCATCAGGTATTGTTTCCCAGTCAGGAAAAGCACCTGAAGCGATTACCTTAAGGACTCCAACAGCATGTTGAGTAACAATGATATCTAGGATTGACCCATTGGTAAACGTACCATCCCACGTCAATACAGTATTATCATATTCAAAATAAACCGTAAAAGTAAATATCAACCCAATGGATGTAACATCAATAGGTACATCAAAACTATTTCCAACTAAGGGCATATTTGAATTGGCTGAATTGAACGTATCTGTAGACAACGTTTGCGCATTTACTCCAAAACCAAAAAGCAAAGCCATACTTAAAAACAGAATTATTTTTTTCATATTTATCTGTATTAATTGCTTGTATTTGTTAGAACAAAGTCGCCATCTGTGTTCTTCATCGCCATTGTGAGCTGCTTAAAAACCAGCAGAAAAGACTTTATCCAATTTCATATTTACTAATTTGAAACCAAATAGTAAAGTGCAAAAGTATAAAAAATATATAAGCTTATAAATACCATTATTGAGGACTATTTCGTATTTACTAATAAATCAAATTGTTAGAGAGCGGGTTTTAAAAATTCAATATTTAAACTATACTTTGTTTCCTCCATACAATATTGTGTTCTGCGAGCCGCTATCTACTATAAATTGCAAGAAATATCGCAGGCCGTTATCACGATCCTGTTTCTTTCGGAAGAGAGATATGGGAGAGTTTACCTACCAAAAAACCTACCAAACGTAATTCAATATTCTCTATAATACTAAAATCCACTACCTTAGAGAGTGGCTTTCGAGGACCCACCCCCCGAAAGCTTTCGGGGTGAGTCTGGGACAAACTGATTATTTGTATTTTGCCAATAGTTTAAGTGTTATTTCAGGAAACTTCTTTAGATTTCTATTGTACGTTTGGCTCTTCA
>QMPA01000113.1 GCA_003650365.1 Bacteroidota bacterium
ATATGCGTTAATCCTATTGCTGTCAAGTTGATCTCCACCAGAGCTTGATTCCTCTTCAGATTAACAGTGCCAATATAATGATTGTTTTTCTATAAGTCACCAACCATTTTTCAGTACATTACCGAAAAGACAGCATGGTGTTCAGGGGGTCTCTCAGTCGTACCTCCTTCGAGATGACAGGGGCGTTTAAAAAGAGGGTTAATCAGGCTTTCTCTTCTTCAACAAAAACACAAAAGGCACAGCTCCCAATGCCAGGAAAGCAGAGACTAAATAGGTATCTTCCAACCCAATAATATCGCCCAAAAAACCTGCAAAAACAACCGAAACTGCCGAAGCCCCAAAACTAATGGTCATGTAAATACTGTTTACAAAAACAGGTAAATCTTTGGCTGTGTCTTGAACCAATGCCAGTAAAACCGGACCCGGTGCAAAAACAAAAAAACCAAGTATCAGAAGAAAAACAAAGCTTAAATATCCACTGGAGGTGATGAACAAAGCCATAAAAACCGGAGTGATCAGGCTAATAATCAGCAAGGCCGTTTTGCGGCCAATCCGGTCCGAAATGGTTCCAGAAACAATTGTCCCGGCCGCCCCGGCCAACTGAAAAATAGCCAACGCCGAATTGGCAAACCACAGCGACTCCCCTTTATCGGTATAAAAATAAGTGGGTAAAAAAGCCGTCAAGCTAGATTTCATGATGGCTCTGAAAAAAGTAATCCCCAATAGTATCAGGAAAAAAGGGAGCATTTTTTTGATGGTTCCCCAATAGTCAGGCCGTGTTTCGCTATGTTTAAAGTCGCTGCTGATTTTAATTTTCCGCAATTTCAAGAAAAGGATGAAAGATGCAACAAGTCCAAAGGGAATCAATTTCCATGTACCTTCCAGTCCCCATAAAGAAACAGCACCGGTAATGACCAGAGGCCCCAATGTACGTGCCATTTCGCCTCCAAACATAAAAAAGCTCATTCCCCTGCCTGTGTATTTTCCCGAGACTTTTTTAATCATCGTCGGGGCAGGAACATGAAATAGGGCACTACTTATTCCCATTACAAAAAGCAGAATGGCAACAACAGTAAAAGAAGGAGCCAGACCAAGCAAACTCATAGTTACAGCAGTAATTGCCGGAGTAACTATCACAAAATACCTTGCTGCCATCCTTTCGGCCAACATACCGATAAAAGGATTTAGCAACCAGGGGATGCGTCCGATTAAATCCCATAAAGAAGCCATCCCCAACGAGATACCGAATTTCTCCATGAGTAAAGGACGGAGGGGAGCCAGGAAAGAAGAATATATATCATGCAATAAATGAGTTGCCGATAGCAAACTCACATTGGCTGATTGAAATTTTTTTGTTGGATTCCCCATTTTATTAAACTACTTCATTTGCCTTGAGCCCGATAGCTATCGGGATAAGCCCAAGGTCAATGAAAATTATATCAGAGTTTCTCTTCAAGTTGCTGAATCAACTCATCAATTGTACCGCCATTTTGCAAAGCAATATCAGCCATTTGAATGCACTTTTGCAGATTCTGTTTGTTGGGGTCAGCAGTTGTCATTTCTCGTTTTTCGTTGGATAGAAAAGTTTCGAAGTCAATTTGGTCTGTTGCTGATTTTCTAAGTTTTATTCGTTCAAATCGCAATTTTGGGTCAGCATCAACGGCAATTAAAATAAAATCACCCTGTTGTTGAAGGAATTCAACTTCACCCGGTGTGCGGATGCTTTCAATTACTGCATTCTTTCCGAAAGCCAGTGCTTGTTTGTATAATTCACCAACTATATAATAAGGAGTGTTTGCTGCCCGCAGTTCGTTGGCAATATTTGTCATGCTGTCGCGATTGACGGGCAATCCTCTTTTTTCAATTTCTTCAATTAGAAATTGCCGAACTGAATAATGTTGGAAGCCTTTGTTTTCTGTCAGGTATTCTACGATTGTTCCTTTGCCTGCACCGAGGGTTCCGGTTATTCCTATTATTTGCATGGTTTCTTTGTTGGTTTTTATTTTCAAGGTGCTCTTTCAGATTTGTAATCTGAAAGTAAAGAGCATGGAATTTATAATTCCAGTGATGCAGTTTGCAAAACTGCTTCCACGAGTATCCAGATTGCAAATCCGGATAAGCCCACTATTTATGATTACTTTCCACCTTAATATCTGCTATCCATTTGCCAATTTCCAACGGATTGTAATCGTTCATTTTTGTTATCAACTCGGCAATATCGTCTGAAACGATTATGTTGTCGCGGTGTTCCTTTCTCACAAAACCTACATCAGCTGCATGGTCGATAAATTGAAGTAAATGGTCAAAATAATGCTTGATATTCAGGATTCCCAGTGGTTTATCAGAAATTCTAAGTTGGTTGAATGTCAATATTTCAGATAGCTCATCAAGGGTTCCAAATCCACCGGGCAACGCAATAAATCCATCCGAAAGCTCCACCATTTTCTGCTTGCGTTCGGCCATTGTTTCTACGGTAATGAGTTGACTTAAATTATGATGTACCACGCCCCGGTCAACCAAATGACCAGGCATTACACCAATAACATGACTTCCTTTTTCAAGCATAGTGTCGGCCATCACTTTCATCAATCCAACATCGGCACCACCGTAAACCAACTCAATATTATTGGCAGCAAAAAACTCTCCAACTTTCCTCGCTGCATCCCTGTATTCATTGCCATAGCCCATACTGGAACCACAAAACACACAAATTTTTAACATACTCTTTTTTATTTTGGACAAAAGTAAGATTTTTGAAATTGTGAGAATTGGGGAAATATGGGAAATGGGGTATAAGGGAGAATTGGGGAAATGGGGGTTCAGGTCGTATGTTACAAATAGGAGTATTTAGAATTCTATTTTTTGATTTCCCTGGTGTTATCGTCATTATTTCATGTGAAATACATAGTTCCCATTTATCATATTTCCCCTATTCCCCCTATTTCCCTATACCTTATTCCCTAATCACATTTCCCTTACTTTTGCCCGATGATTTTAGTGGACACTCATACCCATTTATACCTCGAACAATTCGATGAAGACCGCAAAGCAATTGTAGAATCAGCAATTGCCCAAGGTGTGAAACAGATGTTGTTACCAAATATTGACAGCCATTCTCTGGAAGATATGAAAAAGCTTCACAGGGATTTTCCAAGCAATTGTTTTCCTATGATTGGGCTTCATCCTACTTCGGTGAAGGATAATTACGAGGATGAACTGACGCTGGTTGAAAACGAATTGAGATCGGGAAATTATATTGCTGTCGGAGAAATTGGTATCGATTTATATTGGGACAAAGAACATGCCGAGCAACAAAAGGACGCTTTCAGAAGACAGTTGCGATTAGCCAAAAAATACGGCTTACCAGTTTCTATCCATATCCGCGATTCTTTTGACATGGCTTATCCAATTGTAAAAGAAGAATCAACAGACGGGTTAAAGGGGATTTTTCATTGTTTTACAGGAACAACATCTGAAGCAAAACAGATTATGGATATTGGTTTTAAGATGGGTATTGGAGGAATTGTTACTTTTAAGAATGCCGGATTAGCCGATATTGTCAAAGCAATTCCTGATGAATCTTTAGTACTCGAAACCGATGCGCCTTTTCTTACCCCAACACCTTTCAGGGGGAAGCGCAACCAAAGTGCTTATCTGAAATATATCGCTGAAAAGCTGGCAGAAATTAAATCAAAGTCAATTGACGAAATAGCGGAAATAACTACCAACAATGCAAAGGATGTTTTCCCAATAAATTAAAGAGGATAAATATGTTGAATCAAACGGATACTTCAATTCTTGTTATTTACACCGGAGGAACAATCGGTATGATTCGTGATGAAGTTTCAGGGGTTTTAGTGCCTTTCAATTTCGAAAATATTTATGAGCAAATTCCTTCCCTGAAAAAACTTCACTATCAACTTGACTTTCATTGCTTTGAACCCTTGATGGACTCATCGAATATGACCCCGGAAGTTTGGGAAAGTTTAGCTTCTATTATCCAGCAGAATTATGAGGATTACGATGGCTTTGTCGTATTGCATGGTTCCGACACGATGGCGTATTCTGCTTCGGCATTGAGTTTTATGTTGGAAAACCTGAACAAGCCGGTTATTTTTACAGGCTCGCAATTGCCTTTGGGCGAGTTGCGGACAGACGGCAGGGAAAATTTTATCACAGCCATCGAGATTGCTGCTGCCAAAGATGACGAAACACCTTTGGTTCCCGAAGTTTGTATTTATTTCGAAAATCAATTGATGCGTGGAAACCGATCAGTTAAATACAATGCGGAAAACTTTAATGCATTCAGATCAGGTAATTATCCTTTGCTTGCTAATGCAGGTGTTTATATGAACTACCATCGCGAACACATCTTAAAACTGAATTTCAAAAAACTGAAAGTTCACAAAAAGCTGAGTGCCGAGGTTGGTCTATTGAAAGTATTTCCCGGGATTACACAAGCTTTTGTAAATAGCATCCTCAATTCCCCCGGCCTGAAAGCCCTGGTATTAGAAACATTTGGCTCAGGAAATGCAACCACAGAAAAATGGTTTGTTGATGCGCTCACTTCAGCCATAAAAAAAGATATTATAATCGTTAATGTTTCGCAATGCATTACCGGCAGGGTTGAACAGGGGAAATATGAAACAAGTACAGGCTTAAAACAGATAGGAATAATTGGTGGCAATGACATCACAACTGAAGCTGCACTTACAAAGCTAATGGTATTGATTGGCCGTGGTTTTAATGTATCAACTATAAACAATTTGATGCAGCAATCGATACGGGGAGAGATAACTGTTTAGTTAATTCTATTAATACCGAATGAAATTTTCTCTCCACCTTTGTTATCCACAATATTTATTTAATTTTGGCGAGCTTTTTAACAGGATGGAGAGGTGTCCGAGTGGCTTAAGGAGCACGCTTGGAAAGCGTGTGTACGCCAAAAGTGTACCGCGGGTTCGAATCCCGCCCTCTCCGCATTGAAAAAATAAAATAGTTTAGTAATTGAAATTAATTTGTAAATTTGTCAATTCATAATAATAATTATTAATTAGTTGAAATCAATTTTCAAAACCATGAAAAAATTTATTGCGTTTCTCTCGATTTTAGCCCTGGTAATGTTTGGGCTATCAAATGTTTATGCACAAGACGATGCAGTTGAAGGCGAAACTGTTGAAACAACAGAAGTAGCACAGGAAGAAGTAGCTGTTGAAGTAGCGGAACTTGTTGCCGATGAACCCGAAGCTCCTAAGTCATTTCACCAAGTTCTTAAAGAAAAGTTTATTGAAGGTGGTCCTGGATTTATGGGTATTGTATTGCTTACGCTTATTTTCGGACTTGCAATCAGCATCGAACGTATTATTTACCTGAGTATGGCTTCGGTAAATACTAAGAAAATACTTAAGGGTGTTGAATCGGCACTTGAAACTGGTGGAATCGACCAGGCGAAAGAGGTGATGAGAAGCACCCGAGGACCAGTTGCCAGTATTTTTAGCGAAGGACTTAACCGTTTTGATGATGGAATGGGCGAAGTTGAAAAAGCCATTGTCGCATATGGTAGCGTTATTACAGGACGACTGGAGTCCGGTGTGAGCTGGATTTCATTATTCATTTCTATTGCCCCCATGCTTGGATTTATGGGAACAGTTATTGGTATGATTAAGGCCTTTGATGACATTGCTGCTGCCGGTGATATTTCGCCTACTGTTGTTGCCGATGGTATTAAAGTGGCACTGATAACAACCGTATTTGGTTTGATTGTTGCCATTATTTTGCAGATTTTCTATAATTACATCATTTCAAAAATTGAAAACCTGGTTAATGATATGGAAGATAGTTCGATTGCTTTCATCGACATCCTTGCAACTTATAACAAGAAGAAATAAAGCCATGAAAGATAAAATAGCCAATATTACCAGATGGATACTGTACCTGTTGCTGGCGTTTGTATCCTTAACAGGGCTCTTGTTCTATACCAACATTTTTGATGCTGAAACATTCATTAATATAGCAAAAGTACTTCTTATCATAAGTGTTGCAGTGACGGTGATTTCTCCAATTTACGGATTCATTACCAATCCGCAAAATATTGTCAGTATGCTGATTAGTGTCGGCGTAGCGGTGGTTGTCGTTGTTGTTGCTTATACGTTGGCAGGTAATACCCTTTCGGAATACCGGCTTGAAGAATTAGGAACGACTGCTGAAACTTCAAAATTGGTGGGAATGGGATTAATTACTACCTACATTGCTTTTGGTATTACCGTATTATCGGTATTGTATGCCTCTGTTGTTAAAATGTTTAAATAAATAAGTTATGGCAAGAAAAGCACCGGAAATTAATGCCGGATCGACGGCTGACATCGCTTTCCTCCTGCTCATCTTCTTCCTTGTTACTACAACAATGGACGTTGATACAGGTATTACCAGGAAACTTCCGCCACCGGTAGAAAATCCAGACGAAGACATTGATGTAAATCAGCGAAATGTTTTAAAAATTCTTCTGAACAACAGAAATGACCTGATGGTTGATGGAAAACGAATGGACATCTCTTTATTGAAAGATAAAACCAAAGATTTCATGGCCATTCATCCTGATAACCCGGATTATCCGGAAGTAACAACCCGGTTTATTGAAGAACTGGGAAAAGATGTACCTGCTACAAAAGGTTTAATTTCATTGAAGAATGACCGAGGAACTTCATACGAAATGTACATCCAGGTTCAAAATGAACTGGCACGAGCATTTAATGAAATGAAAGATGAAAAATCTGTTGAACTATTTGGCATAAAGTATAAAGCTCTGTTAGATAAAAATAAGATCAAGGCAATTAATAAAATTGTGCCTGTACGTGTTTCTGAAGCTGAACCCGAAGATATAGGAGGAAATTAATATGTCGAAGTTTAAAACAAAAAAAGGTAAAGAATCTCCAGCGATTAACACTTCATCGTTACCAGATATTATTTTTATGCTCTTATTTTTCTTTATGGTAACAACTACCATGCGGGAAGTAACAGTTAGGGTACAACAAAAAATGCCGGAAGCTACTGAGATCCAAAAGTTGGAAAGAAAATCTCTTGTCAGTTTTATTTATATTGGTGAGCCAAAAAACTCTAAATTGTATGGTACAACTGAGCGTATTCAACTGAATGATGTTTTTGCAAATGTTGACGATATTTCTGAGTTTGTTGCACAAGAACGCGAGGCCAGGGATGAAGCTGACAGAAAACTGCTTACTACTTCCCTGAAAGTTAATGGTATGACAAAAATGGGTATTGTTACCGATGTGAAACAGGAGTTGCGCAAAGTTGGTGCTTTTAAAATCAACTATTCTACACGAAAGAAAACCCAGAAATAATAATAACAGGTTTTGAAAAACAATAAAAAGGTGCTGAAACAGCACCTTTTTTTTATGTCCTGAATTGACCTTCTTTCTGATAAAGAATAATCATTAACCAAATGGTGGCAAGCAAACTACCAATAATGTAAACCGAATTTGGCGAGGCTCCGAAATTTTCCATGCTTATTTTAATATAACCATTGTAATGCATGTAGAAAATAATTACTGATGAAGCATTGTTGACAAAATGCAAGAAGATGGGTGCCCACAGATTCTGGCTAAAAACAAATGAATAACCTAGAATAAGGCCCAATAGAAAGCGCGGAAAGAAACCGTAAAACTGCAAATGTATAGCACTAAACAGTAAGGCAGTAATAATAACTGCCAAATGAGTACTCTTTGTCATTTCTTTTGTTAAACGTAAAAGTACACCACGGAAGAGTAATTCTTCGCCTATGGCTGGTATAAGCGCTACAATAATCAAATTCATACTTAAACCGAATATTGTTTCTGTTCTCAAAAAGATTTTAGTTAAATGCGTAGCCTGAAGTTCTTTGGCTTTCATCCATTGCTCTATACCTGAAAACAAATCGGGTAGAACTATTTGTTGATTTAAGTCAGCGAGATAGTTTAAAAATGGAAGTATTGCATAAACCACCAAACCCACAACAAGAAGACTTAATGCAGTAGGTTTTTTGTCCAATCTGAGATAGCTACCAGGCGATGTGCTAACAAAAAAGGAATAAAACAGGACAGGAAAAATAAAAATTCCTATCTGATTTATCAGTTGATAAAACTTCACAAAACTGACTGCTTCAGGTGTTTCCGGATTGGAAATAAAGGTGCCCAACTCAGTAATTGTAACACCAAAAAAGAGTTTTCCAACAAGAAGCCCTGACAATGCTGAAAGAATTGAGAACAAAAGAATCAGACCAATTAGTAAAAGCAATTTACCAAATGGCGAATTTTTTTCAAGAAAGGCAATTCGTTTCATGCAAATTATACTTTATAAACCGGGCAAAATTAATATTTTTGCGCCAGCAGCAGATAAGTATCTGGTTTCTCATTAAAAACAAGAAATTGATTAAAATTGGAAATATTGAACTTTGCGAATTTCCCATTTTACTTGCACCCATGGAGGATGTTACTGATCCCCCATTCAGATTTGTTTGCAAAATGTTTGGAGCCGATTTGATGTATACCGAATTTATCTCTTCTGAAGGATTAATTCGCGATGCGGCCAAGAGTGTAAAAAAACTAGATTTTGAAGAGTCTGAACGTCCAATTGGGATACAGATTTTTGGTCACGACATTGATTCGATGGTAAAAGCTGCTCAATATGCCGAACGGGCAAATCCTGATATCATCGATATTAATTACGGCTGTCCGGTAAAAAAAGTAGTTGCTAAAGGTGCTGGAGCTGGCATTCTGAACGACATTCCGAAAATGGTGAAGATGACAAAAGCCGTTGTTGATTCGGTAAAATTACCTGTTACAGTAAAAACAAGACTGGGTTATGATGATGAGCACAAAGAGATTGTAGAAATTGCAGAACGGCTTCAGGATATCGGTATCCAGGCAATTACTATTCATGGAAGAACACGAACGCAAAAACCGCGCATTCCTGCTGATTGGAAACTAATTGGTGACGTAAAGAACAATCCACGTATGCGCATTCCCGTTTTTGGAAATGGCGATGTTGTAAATGCCGAATCAGCAAAATACTTTAAAGATAATTTTGGAGTTGATGGTTTGATGGTGGCCAGAGGGGTGTACGGAAACCCATGGATTTTCAGTGAAATTAAGCATTATCTAAAAACAGGGGAGCAACTTCCTTTACCCAATATTAATGAGCGGATTAGGGTTAGTAAAATCCAACTGAAAAAATCATGCGAATGGAAAGGTGAACGACGGGGTGTTTTGGAAATTCGTAAACACTGGGGTGATTATTTCAAGGGCTACTCAAATTTTAAACCTTTCAGGATTAAACTAATGGAGGCAGTAACTGAAATTGAGGTAATTAACACGCTTGAAGAAGCCAGACAACTTTATGCCTAACGAATAATATTTAGATCGCTATTTAATAAACCATTGGTGAAAAGATCCCTTATCCGTTCCGGACTCTGTAAATGATAAGTTTGAAGACCTGCCTGTTTTGCTATTTCTAGATTATCAATTCGGTCATCAATAAATAGTGTTTTTTTCGGTTTTAATTCATGCTGACAAATCACAAATTCGTAGACCTCCAAATCAGGTTTGCTTAAATGTAAATCAAACGAAAAATAGGCATTGTGAAACAAATCATCGAATTCGCGGTAACCAAATCTTAGTTGCAGATCGCGTACATATAAATCGTAATGTATTTCATTTGAATTACTAAGCAATAAAATTTGGTAATTTTCTTTTACCTGTTCAATAATCTCAATACGTTCACTAGGAATATCATAAAGCAAAGCATTCCAGGCATCGTCAAATTGTTGATCACTAACTTCAATCTCAAGAAACATTTTCATTTTTTTCCGAAATACTTCAGGAGTAAATATGCCCCTTTCGAATTTTCTAATCAACTGGGTAAATTCATCACTTTTGGTTTTTTCCAAATTACTAAATCCCAATTTGACAAACTCATTAATTGTTAATTGCGGATCGATATCAAGAACAACTCCGCCAAAGTCAAAAATAATGGTTTCAATTTTTTTCGGTTTCATGGGGGCAAGCTACTTAAAAATATTTAAATCAATCTTGCTTATTACCCACAAAAATGTAAATTTGCACCCAGTTTAACCAAACATCTATTATTAGGACCTATAGCTCAGTTGGTTAGAGTCCCTGACTCATAATCAGGTTGTCCCAGGTTCAAGTCCTGGTGGGTCCACGAACCAAGATAAGCCATTGACAAAATAAGTTAGTGGCTTTTTTGTTATGTATTATTGTTATTTGTTATTCAGTCAAACCCTGAACAGGTTTTATACCGGCTCTACTA
>QMPA01000114.1 GCA_003650365.1 Bacteroidota bacterium
AAAAGGTAGAGTTCCCCCTCCGGGTCTGTCATCGACAGATTAAATTCTTTTTTGGCAGTGGCCTCAACTTTTTCCCTCGATTCAATCAAAGGCTTTTTTTCGGGTAGAGTGAAGCTTGCCAGTGTTACAGCGATTAATACAATAAATAGTCTCATGGTTTTATTTTTTAGGTTTAAAATTCCATTTTATCAGGTGGTTGCCCATGGTCATTAATACCGACTCATTATCAGGCAAAAAGACAAAAGTTAGTCTTGAATCAGCAGCAATCATTCCCCCTTCATTTTTTTCGAAAAGCCGGTATGACTGTTGAAAGCGGTACAACATTTTCTTGGTTTCAAAATCGTAAATATGCAGTTCCAGAAATTGATTTGATCTTGAAACGATGCCGAAGAGTTTTTCATCGTGGCTTAGTTTAAAATCAGGTTCGTAGCTGGCGACAGAAACGAAGCCCCTTCTTATGGGTTCGTGGGTGTTCATGTCGACTATGTTCACATACATTTGTCGCCCCGTCGGACTACTCTGTGCTTTTGTATGTGGAATATTGAGGCACATCAACAAATCGCTCTCCTTGCTAAAAGTCAGTTTATAAATAATGTCGTAGAGGTCGTTAATTGTATAAAGCTTTTTGAAAGTTGATGCATCAAATACAGAAATCTGCTGTTTATATTTGAGGGCATTTTTCATGGTTTTTTTGTCGCGTTTTAAATTTGGCATTTGCTTTGCGTCTTTCTCGTAAAGTTTGTGGGAAACGGCGATGAGTTTTCCGTCAGGACTGATGGCAATGCCATTGCTTGCTTGATCTATCTTAAAAGATTTATCTTTTTTTCCGGTATTCAGGTTCCAAAAACTAACGGCTTCACCACTTAACGCAAGCACATATTTTTCGTCGGGAGTGATGGCGACTGAGTGCACAGCTTCAAATCTTTTCACCCGTTTCCCGGTCTTTACATCAACAACTTCAAAATCAACTTCCCGGTCTTTGTTCTGCGTAAAATCAAAGTATTTCAGTTTGTTCAGCACAACATAATTCCCCTTTGCAGAATAATTTATTGCTGATCCGGCATACCAGTTTCCAACATTGAATTCTTCTAAAACCTGCTCATTTTTCCAATCGAATAAATAAAAGGGGAAGCTTTGGCTAGGAGAAATGGCAAGCGTTTCCATATCCGGCGAAAGTGCCAAACCCGAAATCATATGCCTGGCATCGCCGATTTTTATCCGTTCGTAATCAATATCAGAAGTCTGTGATTTTAATACTGATTGGACAATTACCAGAATGAGGAATAAGATTAAATAGCGTTTCATTTTCTCAATGATTAAAATTACACAGAGCCCCTCGCAGTGTAATTGTTGTTAACCTCAAAGCAATAAGGTGATTACTACGAGAAGACTCTGTGAATATTTATCAAGGGGATTGATGCCCTGATTTGTGTAACAACAATTACATCGACAAAATTAGTTCAGAGGAAAGGGCTGAGAAATAGAGGGTTCATCGTAATTGGCTACGGGATTTACCGTAATTTTTCAATTTGGTAGAGGGTCTGACTTAAAGTCAAGCCCTGACGGTATCACTATTTTGGTTTTAAAACTTGTTGGTGCGGACACCAACAACGGAGATTGACGACCTCAACCATTGTTGGTGTTCCACCAACAATTACGATAATCGAAAAATGTTTTTTTACCTTGTTTGTTCTTTTCAGCTAGTCACCGGACGATGATTTTGATTCGGAGTATAATCGTCTGATGACCTCAACAATTTGGAGAAAATCAAAGTCAGGGTTTGACTTAAAGTCAAGCCCTGACTCTAATAAATTAGGAATTCTGTTTAAAGATCAATCACAACTAACGAGTTATTCTGAACGAACCTTCAGTAAAAGTTATTTTGTCATCAGGGTTAGCATTGTTAGTAGCTGAAAACTCAAAAGTACCTTCCACTTGCGTATCGTTATGAACAGTGACTTTGATCTTTCCAGATGTTTGTCCTGCACTGGAATTTGCCTGGTTACATTCGTAGGTAACAGTTGGCGGGTTTCCTTCTGTATATTGAAGGGCACACGAATCGGCCATTTTTGCAATGTCATATTCACCCACTCCAACAAAATCCCAAAAGAGAAATGTAATGCCATCTACATCAATGTTAGACCCTCTTAAATTGAGCCATTTATTTCCGCCTGCTGTATTGGCAATATAATGATGGTAGCGACTGTCATCATTTGACAAAAAGTCTTTACCATTAATTTTGCATTTCACAAATTCTTCCTGATTTGGGGTGTCACCACCACCACCGGGTGTTGTACCCTTCTCTTTTTCGCATGAAGCCAGGAAGAAAATTGAAACTGCGATTAATAAAATACTAGTAAATTTTTTCATTGGTTTTTGTTTTTGTGTAATAACCATTTTATGATGGTACTACTGATTAAATAAATTATGCTGCAATTATTTATGATTTATAAGTTGAGATAAAGAGGTTAGTTGAATACAAAAAATTCTACACTAATGAATAAGACCTATTTCTTCTTCTTTTTCTTTTTCATCTTTACAGGAAGGGTAATTTGATCGACAGAAAGTTTGCCAAGTCTTGTAACTACATGTTCCACTAAAATGCTTACATTAGGATTAACATCAACAGGCACAAATTTAATATCTGTTTTCCCTTTTTTTGTAGTATATTCTTGTTCTTCTTTTATAAAAAGGCCTTTCATAACAGGTTTGAAATTCATACCAACATGCCCTGTTGTGTACGGAGTATACCCAATCACCCCTATGCCTTCCATTCCAGAAGTTTTCCAACCCGGGTTTTTGTAATAGAACATTGTGTTAATACCTGTTATACTACCATTAGCGGCAATAAGTCCTACATCCACAACAATAAAAGCATCTAAATCAAGTGCTTTAAAAAAGCCAAATTGTTCTTTTGCATATTTACTTCCGGCTATTCCAATAGAGGCATAAGGTAGCAGCCTAAAGCCATCAGGTATAGCCGCCCCCGATCCAGCAGCACCCCAAACATCGGCTTTACCTTCTAAATTTGGTAATGGGTAATTATAGTATATATTTTTGAGTTCTTCAGTTGTTAAAAACTCATCAGGTGTTAGCAACTCCATACCCAATAAAGCATATTGTTCCTTCAGTCCATCAATGCTTTGATCAAAAATACGTTGAGCAACTGCATTTACTTTTTCCTCAGTTGCTTTGTAGGTTGTTACCCAATCGCTACTATATGTAGAATAGTCACCATCTGAGATATAAAATGCCAATATTCCTACTTTCTTTGGAATACAATAATCTTCAGGAGTACAATTACCATCTTTAATATTTTGCTTTTTTTCATAACTACCTGCAACACCATAAGAGGGTATAGTTTTAGCGTTTAAGGTTTCCGGGGAATCAATAAGTTTTTGAAAACTCTCCATATCTTCCTGGATCATTTTCCGGGCATTTTTTGTTGCTTTCGATTGAGCCTGGATATCGATACTGGTTGCCAACATCACAAGCATTACAAATAATAATTTAACAGTTAGTTGCTTCATTGCTTTAAGGTTTTTTGGTAAAGCAGAGCACCCTTTCCAAAAGAAGTGTTGATACCTTAAAGCAATTTTCAGGAAGAGTAGCTCTGCAAAATATTTTGCAGCTTTAAGGTATTCAAATCAACGGGGCAAAAGTGCTTAAATGCAGAAGGCTGTACTTAAGGAGTTGAACGTAATTGGCTACGGGATTTACCGTAGATTGCTGGTTTGAATAGTCGTCGGACGATGATTTTGATTTGGAGTATAATCGTCTAACGACCTCCACCATTTGAAGGGTAAAATCAAAGTCAGGGTTTGACTAAAAGTCAAGCCCTGACTTAACCGCCATTGTTGATGTCCCCCAACAATCAATCTTTATCTAAACAATTAATGATTTTTCCGACATTTTTTTCTTCGAACATGCCCAAAATTCTGACGGCAAATTTCAATAGTTTTCCGGGAGGGTTGATTAATATTTCACTGAGGGAAGTTACATTCTGATCGGCCCGTTTTATCCGTTCATCTTTTTTATCACCCAATAACCTGGACAATTCCTCTGCCAGACTCCAGGCTTGGTCGCGGGCTTTTATCATGCTGAAATTAATCAGGATTTCGTCTTGCCGGTGACCAATCCAATCCAACAGAAACATCAATGGTGAGACCCTGTTTAACTTTTTCTGCATCACATCAGTCAATTCTGCTAACACTTTATTGACTTCCATAAAATCGTTTTTCAGGCTATGAATCTGACTTGCTGAACTTGTCAAAGCGGCTGCCTGTCCAAGGTCGAGATTAATGTGGGCATTCATCCCAAGCATCAAATGTTGGACAATACTGATTTTTTTATTTCTGGCGTTAAAGGAGGCTTCCCATGCCTGGCTGACCGGCTTCTCTTCTTTGAAGTCAAAATAAGCCTGGATATAAAGATTCGCAAAAATAACGTCCATTTTTTCCATTCGGGCGTTATCTTCGAAACGTTTGTTGATTATGGCCTCTTCAATTTTTGCTGTAGTCCGGCGATAAACATAGGCGAAAATACCAAGCTTGTTATTGTCATTTATAGTTTCATCAATAATCAGGTCGAGGGTTTCTAATACTTCTTTAATTGTTTTTGGGAGTTTCATGGATGAATTGTTTTTGAGAATAAGAGAGTTTATTGGGAATAAGTCTGCCCAAAACTACAAATTAGTTTTACAAAGGTCTTAATACTTGAATATCAAACCAACCCGCCAAATGCGGGGAATATCATAATAGGATGGTTGATATAAATGCATTTGATACAATAAGCGGTAGGAATCTGGATCAAGTTGATTGTTGATTTCTGCCTGCCATTCAGGGGCCGACAAGTATCCATCATCTTCGGCATTTCCGGTTTTGGAATAAACGTCGAACACATTTTTGAAGTTGAATAAATTCTCGATGGTCAAATAAATATTCATCGCCGCTTTCTTTCCAATAACAAAATCTTTTTGAATGTTCAGGTTAAACAGATTGACGTTGGGGGTGAGCTTGATAACTCTGGCATTATTCACATTTTTAGCGATATAAGGTGTGCCATGCCTGAACTGATAGTAAATACTCGCGGCAAAACCACGCAATGCTTTCATGCTTACCCACGAAGGATTATTGGGATTGTTACTATTTCCAAAACGATAGCCGAGATAAGTATTCAATACCAAATCGCTGACCTGAAAATAGTTCAGGTCTTTTTCTCCCGGAAATAACTTAACAAAACTAAAACCTCCCATCGCTCCTGATGCTGTTGGATTTACAAAATCGATCCTCCCCTGGAAACCATTGGTGGTGATTTTGTTTTTGGCATTAACAACTGTGACGTAAGTAATTGGAAAAGCACCGAGAATTAACTCCGGATGAATATAATTATTGATTGATGTCCTGAGGAAAGAAACATCTGCCACAAGGTTTCGCCAGACAATCCATTTAAGACCTGCGAAAAGTTTTCCGGTCTGCATGGCTTGCAATCCGGGGTTTGGGATGATCTGATTCTCAACATAGCCATGCCAGAAATAATAAATATCAGGTCGAAAATCAGATAAATAATTCGGGTTTTGAGAAAACGAACTGTAATTGATATAAAGGTTCAATTTATCCAGAATGGAATAATCCAAACTAATTTGCGGCAGAATACTCACCGTTTTTTTGTAGTCATGAAAAGTCATATCAGGCGTCCAGTCTTCGCCACCAATCCTTTGCATATACGGATATTTCAAATAAGGCGATATGCCATTACCAACATCCAAAGCGAAAGGATTGTCAACCTCCACACCATCGGCATTATACCACTGATCATTTTTTCTGTAACCAACTGCTCTTGTGGGGTCAAACTCCCTATCAACATACAGCAGATAATCATCCCCAATATTATCAGGTTTTTCAAATTCAAATTCACCCTTCATGGTGGCTTCTTCCACATTATAAATTGGATACAAAGAATACATATCGTTTACAATAGGCCTGTTGGCATCGTAAACATCAAAGCGGAATCCCAACCGGACATTTAGTTTTTTCCATTTGAATTCATCCTGCAAATAAACTGCCCAATACTCCGGACGGGATGCATCAATGGTATAATCTTCATAAAATGAATAGGGATTGAGTTTGCCACTTTGCTTATTCCCTGTATAATCGTAACCGACATAATTTACGTAAGGGCGACCGTTGTTCAGCAACTCCATCTCAGAAAACATGTCCAGCTTTAAGAAGTTTTCAGGTGTGCTGATGGTGTGCATTTCGCCATATTTATCGTAATAACTGATAGTGTTATTGACCGGATCGTAGGAGTCGGTCATAATATAATCAAGACCATCAACAGGCAAGCCGAGAGATTTCCTCAGATTTTTATCGAAATTACGCTGAGAGATGGCATCATAATCCCGATAATAAATAATCGTATCTACTGTTCCATTGTGTTCGATAGCGATGGGATTGTCCCGATCAAGTTGGGTGAGGTGATAATTGGTCATATACCGCATTATGTTCCAAAGGCCATGGGCTAAAATGTCGTATTGCCGGTGTGTTTCCCGATTGTATTCGCCACCCACCAAAAAATGCTGCGATTTATAATCAACCTTCAAATAGAAGGCAGCACGTATTTTTTCAAGGCTTTTCTCCTGGTAATTTGGTGTGTTGCTTCCGGTATTGTTCCACAGACCGTAAACATTTGATGGAGTTTGTCCATTGTATAATCCACCTCCCAGGATAATTTCATCACGATTTCTGTAATGACCTTCCGGATCACCGGCGAACAAGTCAAAATAACTATCTGTATAGGCAGCTAAATCCGGGTTAATATCTGATGCTTCCCATGTTGTTAGCGTATCAAGATCCCATGAATTAAGCAGCCAGACATTATTATAGAAAACCCCATCAACCGAATCACTGCCAAGTTCGTAAGCAGGCATTTTGTAAGATGTAAACTTACCAAGATAACCGTAGTCGAAGAAATTTTTCCCGTGCCGTTTGTCTTCCGTTTTTTGATAGTAGTTTGAGTATTGAAAATGCAGATCGTAAGTCAGGGACAGGTCTGCATTAACTTCAATTTTATGTTTCCAGTTAAGATAAGTATCATAATTTTGCCTGGTTCGGACGGCATTGTTTTTCGAATTGAACAGGGCATTATCAAAATCATAAGCATCTGTTTTGTCGATGGCAGAATAATTACCGATACTCAAATTTATGTTCCTTGCCACTGGCAGACTGAGTTTAATGAAAGGGTAAATCCCTGACCTGCTGTTGTTGTCAGGAACTGTTTGATCTACAAAATCTTCCGGCATTACAAATTCAGCATTCAGGTAGGTTCCACTTCCCATTCCTGAATGCCTGAGTGGGTAGGCAGAAAGGTCAGCCAAAGTTTCTGAGCTTAATTTTTGGGTGCGTTTCCATACAGGATCGTTGTTATTTGTCCAGCTATATTTTCCTGCCAATAGTAGCGTAGGAATTGCCCTGCCACTTTCTTTTCTTTTGGAAGAAGCCAGGGGGACGGCAATAAATAATTCACCATTGAAACTTTGCATATTGTATGCCAGATCAGCATTTACATCAGCCAATACTGTAAAATCTCTTATTTGAGAAAGGGTTTTGATGGCTGTAATTCCTCCGGATGTAAACCCCATCTCCATTGGCGCCTGACTGGTGTACAGGCTGTAGGATTGTATAAGCCGAAGGGGGAGATTTGTGGCATCGCTAATCTGCATCCCATCAATAAAAGTGTGGTTTTCTCCTGATTCGATGCCATGGTAAAACATCCGGCCGTTTTTCAGGTTATAGGCTGATGGAGAGACCAGGCCAAATGCAGACAAATTCCGAAAGGGCAAAATGCGAATTTGTGTTTGATTGAGTTGTAATGATGTACCGGCCTGTGAAAGGTTTAAAGCAGAATCTGGTACAGGAATAGTATCTTGAACATTTTGTGCCTTTATTCCACCAGAAAAACTAATGCCAATTACAAACAGGAGTATTGATAGAATTCCTTTTCGACTCATTTTGAATGACATTTGAATGTCTATTCAAAAATAGAAAAATTATCCTTTAAAATGTAAAATATCAATACTTCCCTTTCAAATCGCCGCCATAATTAATGTCGCGCATTTTGACATCGGGATCGTTCAGCCATTCGGGGATATTGTCTTCAGATTTTTCGAGTTTTTCACGTTCGGCTTCCAATTCATCTTCGCTGTAAGCAAAAGCCATTTCGGCTGAAACTACATGGGGAATGGCCTGTAGATTTTTAAGCTTACCGATTTCTTCTTCGGTATTTTTTCCTTCGATGGTTACGATAATCCGCCCTTTTTCATCATGAATATGGTATTCGCAATCGGGTGAGGATTTGATGATTTCAAGCACTGATTCTAAATGTTCGGGCCTGGTTTGTATAACGATGCTGCTGAGGTTCATGATTTATGTTTTATGGCCACGAATGCACGAATGAAAACTATTTTAATTCTACTCCCTTGTTGGTGTCCTCACCAACAAAATTCTTTATTTATGTTTTCGGTTAGGACACCAACCGATGTGCAAAAATCATTCGTGCATTCGTGGCAATTTTGTTTCAAAACTATTCAATTTTCCAAATCATCAAATAATGGTCGTCTCCGGCTGAAATAAAAGTATGATCATCGAAAAAAGCCATTTTGGTTACTACACTTTCGTGGCCTGATAAAACAAAGCTTTCATTGCGGCTTGCTGTTTTAAAAATGGAAATCATATTGTCTTCGGTTGCCGAATAAGCCCCGATTGATCCGTCGATATTTAAACCAACTGAATAAACCAGGAAATCCTTTTGCAAATAATAATTATTGCTGGTGATTGTATTGTAAACGCCTACCCTTCTGTCCTGACCGGCTGTGATGACGATTCCATTTTTAGACACAATCTGGTAAATATTGTCCACATTTATTCCTGTGAATTCTTTTTCAATCTCACAATTATTAACCTTGATTTTATGAACAATCCCACTTTCATCAGCAGTGAAAACAAATTGTTTGTTGGCAGTTGGGGAGAAATCAGAAAATGTATAAGGAGAAATGCTTAAATCACAAATGACTTGCTTTTTCCCGACATCAAATAAAATTAGATCGTTGCTCATCAAGCCAAGTAGGATGGTATTGTTGTCAATCCACCTGGCTTTCTTCACCATCAATTTATCTTTTTCCGCATTTAAAATTTCTTCCGGTATTCCGTTCTCAAAAATGGAAACATTTCTGAAACCATGATTGCCCTGTGTAACGACAAGTAGTTTGCCCGAAGTTTTATCGATGGAATAAATTTTTGTTGGCACCTCATCACCCATAAAATCTTTCACTGGTGGTAATTGCACAAAATCCGATTGTTCGCCTGTCTTGACATTGTAAGTTTCTATAGTTCCGCCATCGGTTGATAGAACAATATTTGAATTTTCAATAAAAAAATCAGTGATGGCCCCGGCTGTTTTAATTTTTATGCCAGGATGGATTTCCTGTGCGGAGAGCGCAATAAATGAAAAACAAAATAAAATACTTAAAACGATTTTCATCAATTTGCTGGTTTTTTACTTTCTGGTCTAAACAAATCAAACTGACGCGCGGATTTTCCGCGTGACAAAATCAAAACTTTCCCAGAAATATTAAAACTATAATAACTGGCATCAAACAAAAATAGGAATAATTTAATGAAATTAAGGTAATTGGTACGCGAAAAATTCGCGCACCAGTAACACGCAACAGTGAGGAATTACCGCACACCCTCACCTATATTATCTTTCAGGTTCGACTGTGATTTATTGCTGCTTTTGCGGTAATCGGGATCGAAAGTGTTGGGTATGTCAACAGTTACCGTAGCCTGTGGAACATGGCATTGTGAACAATTGAACATGGCTCCGTTAAAATGTCCGAGGTCCTTTTCAATCACCTCCCCTTCATGGGCATCTACCCGGTACTTACCTTCTTCTTCAATTACAAGAGGACGATAACTGGTAAAATGTGTTTTGGGCAATGGAATGGCTTCAAATTCCGGGGCTTTATCCGGCATATGGCAGCGCAGACATTTATTGTCGTCAATCTTGATGGGGAGAAAGCCCCCGACACGGTGAGGTATCAAGGGCGGTGCGTTCTCAAACGAACGGTCAAACATTTCGCTTTCGCCTCCCCTTACTTTTGAATATTCGGGCATTTCGGTCAAGATGGATGCATCACTCATCAGTAATTCATCTGACATGTCGATGTCCTCATCGGCCATGAAATTTGCATTGTTATTGTCATTGCAGTCGCATGCT
>QMPA01000115.1 GCA_003650365.1 Bacteroidota bacterium
ATACAGGGGAAACCATATTGTACAAGATAAGCAAAAACCCCCCTCAATTTATTCACATTGATGGCTTGACAACACATCGCAAACAAAGAAAGGAGGATTTGGCAAAGATAAGTTGTTTTGAGTAATTGATCAAACAACATGCTCAGGTCATGACTGAGAGAAATGGTACTGCTCACCATAATTAATTTGAATCGAGCAAATATTAACTAATTAAACCATTTATTATGAAAGCAGAAAAATATGAAAGACAGGTTTTTAATAAAAAAGGATGGAGCAAAATACATTTGAGGCACCTCCTTGTACTATTAATCCCAGTATTGTTTTTAATGGAAAGTACAAACGCACAAACAGAGTTTCTTTCTGAAATGCAAAAACAACAAGTTTATTACGATTCAATGATAGGAGAAGTAGGTGTTGATAGCATGCAGGGAACCGGTTACAAGCAATACCAACGCTGGTTTAGGTATTGGGCTCCTAAACTAACCAGCACATATGACTATGAAGATTATCAGGATGACCTGTTGGATTATGCCGGTAACTACAGCGCACCAACAGGTAATGGGAACCCTAATTGGAAACTAATAGGTCCAAATGATGTTCCATACAGTGGTAATGCAGCCAGGGGAACAGGACAAATTCATTATCTTTATAAAGATCCTGATCATACTGACTGGAATGTCATTTATGCATGTTCACCAGTAGGAGGATTGTTTAAAAGTGATGATTATGGAGAACATTGGTATAACCTAGGAACTGATAAGGGACTCCCTAAATGTGGAGTTAGTAGTATCGTAATTGATAAACGACTAGTAAATGCGATGTACATCAGTACGGGGAATGGTGAAGGTTTCAATGGTGAAAAAGCCTGGCAAACGGCTATTGGTGTTTGGAGAAGCAAAGATGATGGTGAAAATTGGGAATGTATCGGGCTTCAGACAGACACAAATGGTAAGAACATTTACCATATGCGGAAAATCATTGAACTAAAAGACGATTATATGGATAGTACCCAGTTAATTGTTACAACAACCGAAGGCCTATTCCATACAATTGATGGATACCGGGAAACACCTGTTTGGGACGAAATAATTGATGGTGAGTTTTACGATGTTGTACAAGACCCAGACAATGATAATATTATTTATGCATCAGGGTCAGACACTACTGGTATTTATAAATACAATCTCAGTACAGGAACTGCAACACATATTTTTGATGTTGATACAGTTGAGCTCCCTTATGATACATTGGATTTTCCCGAACTAAGAAGAATTTCAATTAAAATAACAGAACTAGTGCCCGATACATCCTATTTGTTTGCTATACTATCTATGAGGGATGGTGATTACACTATTATCTATCGATATAATATGTTAACTGATGAATGGCACAAATTCGATGGCGGGAATTTTCGCAACGGATATGCACGAAAGCTGGGATGGGATATTAGTCCGGTATTTAATGATAGTAATCAGATTATGGTTTACGGACAGAATGTCAATATTATGAGTGCGTTTTACAATGGACTCAATGATGATAACCTCTCAAAGGTTAACCGAGTAAGAGGCTACAATAGCACCAGGGCACACGATGATTTTCATTTTCTCATATTTGAAGATAGTACCTCCTTTTGGGCCGGTACTGATGGTGGTGTTTTTAAGGGAGAGTTAATTAATGACACACTCGTCGAATGGACAGCTAAGAATAGTGGATTAGGCGTCGCAACCATTGAATTTATTGATGCGAAATATGGCTTGGTAACCAGCGGACAATTTGATTGCGGAAGTTACATATACAACTCATCAAATAATGATGAAGCAAGTTGGAATGTCAATTACAAATATGGCGGTGATGGTTTTCAAAATATTATCAATAGCGGTACGATGTACCATATGAGTGCATATGAAGGGGGTGTTGTTAAAATAAAGAATGATAACCTTTCACAGATATCAATTGGAAGATTCGCAGAATTAAACACAAGTTGTGCTTTAACTGGTGACACCATCCCATATGCGAATTTTGCCACATATTATGCGAATGTCGATACAGTCTTATATGCCGTAGGACAAAAAGAAGTTATGAGATATCCTGATAGCAATGGTGATTGGGAAGAATGGTCTAATTTCAACTCGCAGATTGGCTGTGCCATTTCAGGCACCTGGCGTGTTGATGCCGTAAATGATAGTGGTACACATCAAATTTATGCCAGTACCTATGAAGAGGCAGGAGGTTATCAGCATCTATATAAATCTGTAAACGGAGGAGGAAACCATGTTAGCAAATGGGTAAAAGTGAATAATACGCCTAATACTGGTTGGATTAAAGCCATCAAAATAACTGGTAATCCCGACTCTGTATTGGTAAGTATTCATCAAAAAGTATATGCGGTAAATGCAGCAACACCGGCTTCACCCACATGGTACGATTTAACTTTCAACCTGGATGCAGGTGAGATCACCAGTATTGATTATGACGGAACCAATATTTGGGTTGGTACTGAAAGAGGGGTGTATTATATGGATACCAATGAGGATACATCTTGGAACAATTATACTGCAAACTTACCTAATTGTGAGGTAAAGGATATAGAAGTAAATGATAAGCGGGTTTATGCTGGGACTTACGGACGGGGTGTTTGGTTTTCCTCAACTCCTTCTTGCGGTAATATCGGTGCTAACGACACCATAAAAGCAGATCAGACTTATAGTGGAGATAAAGACTACTACAACGATATCATCATTACTGCAGGAAACATTTTGACCATAACCGGCACCGTCCGTATGGCCAGTGATTGTAAAATTGTTGTGGAACGTGGAGCTAAGCTTGTAGTGGATGGAGGTACACTTACCAAAGCCTGTCCCGATCTTTGGCTGGGTGTGGAAGTTAGGGGAAGCTCTAATTCCATCCAGGACACCATTCATCAGGGATGGGTGATTCTGAAAAATGGAGCAACCATAGAATATGCCAAACAAGGGGTAGCAACCATAAAAAATGATAATAATACGAGTTATCTTACTTATGCAGGAGGAGTTATACAAGCCGACAGTGCCATATTTAAAAACAATGAAGAATCAATTGTATTTTTTCCATACCCGGAACGATATCCCACTTTTGCCATTACCAACAATAAAAGCTATTTTAAGAAATCAATGTTTGTTACCGATTCTAATTTCTACTATTTTAGCGATGTAGTGGTAAAACATGTGTTACTCGATGATGTCTTAGGAGTATTGTTTGAAAACAATACCTTTACTAATACGGCTGATGATTTGTACGTAGATTATGACGACCGTGGTATTGGTATTGAGGCATGGAGTGCAGGTTTTCTGGTATACAATAACCCGGTGTCAACCTATGGCAATATATTTGATAAAATGCATTATGGTATAAAAGCTTATGCGTATGCCAATCAGAACAGACTGATTGACATCAACGGCAATACTTTCCGGTACAACCATACAGGTTGTTACCTCGGAGCCGAAACCAATGCAAACTTGGTATTAAATACTTTTAAAGTACAATCAGATATTGGTGTTTCCAGTGATGATTTCTCGGGCATTTACCTGGATGCTTGTAATGGATATACCGTTGAAGAAAACGAGCTCTACTCCAATTACAATCCAAGTTTTCATGGAAATACCTATGCCAGAAACTACGGACTAGTAATAAACAACTCCGGTACGGAAGACAATTTCATTTACAATAACGATTTCCATAACCTGGGATATGCATGCCAGGCGCAGGAAATTAACAGGAGTAATATTGGTACAGGGCTTACCATCCACTGTAACGACTTTGATGAAAATTACCAGGACATTTATGTCGCTGCTTCTGACACGGGTAGCCAATATGGTATTAAGGAGCACCAAGGGTTAAATTCTCAAGAACAGACAGCCCCAGCTGGAAACACTTTCAGCCATATTAGCGGGACATTAAACGAAAACAGTGATTACCTTAACGAATGTGAAGACATCTACTACTGGCATCACAAACCGATAATTGGTGCTCCTTATGTAGTACCGGTTTACAGAACTGAAGAAACAGTTGATGCTAGAATGAATGATGATATCACAACTTTTGAAAAAGATAGTGCCTGTCGCTCTAACCTTGAGAGTAGATCACGGTCTGCAATCCAGTCGCTTATTATCACAAACAAAAGCCTGGAGAACATTTATGTAGATTCATTGGATTTGTTAGTGGATGACGGCAATACAACTGCCTTGAACCTGGATGTTTCCACCAGCCAGCCTGGAGAAACCATGGAGTTGCGAGATGAACTGCTGGATGCCTCCCCTTATTTAAGTGATACGGTGATGGCCAGTGCTGCTTCCAAAGAAGACGTTTTGCCCAACAGCATCATAACGGAAGTGTTAATTGCCAATCCGCAGTCAGCCCATGCAGACCAGGTGCTTGATGAACTGAATAACCGGGATAACCCGCCTTCAGAAAGCCAGATGAATACCATTTTGGCTAATGACACAGTAATCGGTAAAAGAGAAATGTTGGAAAGTAAAAAGGCATATTTCAGCGGTAAAAAGGCGTATGCGGTTTATAACTTGGTTAACCATTTTTTGAATGATACGGTTTTTGACCATGTACATGATAGCATCGAAAATGCCCTTACGCACATTGTGTCACCTACAAGCAGCTACCAGCAGGCACTTTGCCGCCTGAATGCCAACGATAGTGCTGGTTTGGTAAGCCTTTTGAGTACCATACCGATGGACTTTGAGCTGACCGAAACGGAATCGGATTACCACGATTATTTTGAAGACTATATGGCATTGTTGTACGACTTATATAAAAACGATGCTATAGCAAACGATCTGGACAGCGCAAGCCTTACTGATGTGTATGCCATCATGAACCACACAGATAAGCTCTTGCATGCCTATGCCCGTAACCTGTTGATCTACGCGGATGGCCTGGAATACCATGAACCTTACCTGGAGGCTGATACCAGCCAAGTTAAATCTTCAGGGGTAATCATAAGACAGGTCGAAGACTGGGATCAACCTGAAGAAGAATTCTTCAGGATTTATCCGAATCCTGCAAATGATTACATGGTTATTGAATACCAGTTCACTGATTATTATGCTGAACCAATTGTAGAAATCATGTACGTTACAGGTATCCATGTTCATACGTTCAGGTTATTCGGTCAATCTGGTATGAAGATCATTGATCTGCGCGACTGGCAATATGGCACTTATGTATTGCGATTAAGCAATAAAGGTAAAACCCTGCAAAATGAAAAATTCATTAAACAGTAAGCTCTTACAAACAGTACTGATTGTATCTGCCCTGAACCTATTCCTGCCTCTTATGGGGCAGGAGCAGGTTTATTTCAACAAAAGGATAGACCATCACAACAACAAAGACAATGCGAGAAATATTATTGAAACCGATAGTGGCTATGTGATTGGTGCATATACCTACGATGCCGACCCGGCCTATATGTACGAAGTGCATTTAACTATTACAGGTATCAATTATCAAGGTGAGGAAACATTTTACAAAGAATATGGTTATGATACCATTAATATGTTTTTTGGGAATCCTGGCTCATTGATTCGTTATTCTGATGACAAGTATATGAGTGTTGGCACATACCGTATTTTTAAGCAGAGTTTTTCAGACGATAGGGGTATGTTGATTTGCTACAATGTAGATTTTGATACATTGTGGATGAAACACTATGCTGAAAAAACTGTTCCTCATGACACAGCTTTTATGTTTTATCAGGTAAAGAAAACCATAGGAGGCGGACTAATTATGACAGGTTTACGCAATCCGGGTAGCTCAAAATTTCATGCCTGGTTGATAAAAACAGACAGTTTGGGTAGCATGTTATGGGAACGGTTTTATGGAGATGGCGTAGAGTATTATTCAGGACATAGTGTTGTACAAACAGCAGATGGAGGATATGTAATTGGAGGATTTAAATATTTACTAGGAATGATCAGTAGAGGTGACCCATTGATCATTAAAACGGATAGTTTGGGTATCGAAGAATGGCGGATAAATCCTGGTAACCCTGATATTGATGACAATAAAGCCATGATTGCCTTAGCTGCTGATGGCAATATTATTGTTGGCACCAACTATGGCATCCAGGAATCAGGACTTAATCAATGGATGGTAGTTAAAATTATGAAAATTTCTCCGGATGGTGATGTATTATGGGATTACAATTATGGTGATCCTGGCTACGATAAATTTTTATTAAACACGACTGTACTTGAGAACGGAAACATTATTACAAATGGTGTAGTTTCCTATTTTGGGAATGATGATCCGGTTGAGACTTCATGGATATTGTGTGTGGATAGTGTTGGCACACAGCTATGGTATAAAGAGTATGTTTTACTTGAGGGATTCAACACTTTAAATGATGTAAGATACACTTCAACAGACCATGGTTTGATCGGTTGTGGGATGGCGGACCCCATTTTCCCGGAAGATACTGGGAACCCTGATATTTGGGTAATGAAGATGGATAGTGTGGGCTGCCTTGAAGCAGGATGTGATACTACTGTTGTGGTAATTGAATACGGAGAAAATGAAAAGGTTAGGTTGCTTGTTTTTCCTAATCCTGTACAAGATGTACTAAGTGTAAACATAAAAGGAAATACATGTGAAAGTAGCCAAATAGAGGTGTACAATATGTACGGTTTAAAAGTTGAAGAAGTCATTATTCCACCAGCCAAAGCCAGTGCTACCATCCACTGTAGGAGTTGGTCAGATGGAATGTATGTCGTACGCCTCAAAGCAAATAGCAAAACCCTACAAAATGTGAAGCTTATCAAACAGTAAATGGCTTAAGGACTAGCTAATTGTTTTTTTATGGCGGAATAATTCTTTAGATATTAAAGAAGAATTATTGACAATCTTTTCAATACCACGACTACCAAAGTAGAACATGAATGTGAGCTCGCCCCAGTTTTTGAGAATGGAGATGTAGCCTTCGGGGACGTTGAGCCAGTTGGCTCCATCAAAAAAAGACAGGAAAAGGAATAGCACAATGATTGCTAAAAGCACCATTGGCCGTACATTTTTTGAGAGCCAACTGTCGCTGTTCATGACTGTTTGGTGGCGTTCTGTGATGGTTTGTTGGATTTGCAGCTGAATTTGGTTTTCTGCGTTGGTGATTTCCTGAATGATCTTTGCTTTTTCTTCTTTGGTGACTACAAGTTTGTCGACAAAGCCGGTAAGGTTTTGAAGGATGCCTGAGACTTCTTTTCCGAGGATGTTAGCTAATATATTCATGGTTTTGTGTTTTTTCACGCAGCGGCGCGAAGGCGCAGCGTACCCCGGGCTGAAGCCCGAGGTAAAGATGGCCCCTTCGACTCCCCTTCGACTTCGCTCAGGGCAGGCTGCTCAGGGTGACTGGGTAACTATCGGTTACTGTTAGAAATTAACTGCAAAAGAAAGTAAAGCTAATCGGCCAATTCTGGCGAAAAAGCAGAAATCCACTATCACGATAAGTTTAGAAAAAATTAATGTGAAATTGCATCTAATGTGCAAGTTAAAATTATTCACTTCAGAAATACTACCAAATATAGTAGGAGTTACCCTCCTGTTTTTACCTATTGACTTGTGCTTGTTAATACCTTACATTTACGACATAATTTAATTTAAAAGGGGAGAAACTCTTATGAAAAATATGAAAAAAGCCCCCCTTAATTATTCACATTGATAGTTGTCGAAACACATCACAAATAAAGAAAGGAGGCCAACGGCAAAAGTAGGATAAATCAACTTAAGTACTGAACGGCCCAGCCAGCCATATAAAGTATGCAAGTAGAATTATTTAATAATTAAACCTTAAAAAATGAAAAGTTTAAAATTTATCTTATTAATTGCCATTGGAATTATGATAATATTTGTTGCCTGTCAAAAAGAAACAGAGATGAATGGTGACAAAACAAATTCTGAAAATTCTAATACAAAACAACTTATTGATCGGATACAAGACTTTAGATTGTTAATGAATTCAGAATTGAAATCAGGAACCAGTACCAATATTGATTCCGTTGTTTGGAATCTGGAAGCTTTAATAACATACGATTATGGATATCCAGATTCTGTGTCGGGCGATTTTAAATTGAAAACGACCGAGCACTCTATTACTGTAGATACAAATTATATGGCTTCGACTGCGAATGTCCAGACAGTTTATAATCAAATGTTAGATAGCAATAATTACTATCTAAATTTATACAATAGCAATGTGAAATTTGTCGTTTTTACAGATGTTGAACTTAAAGAAATAAATGGTACTACAGCAACACTTTTAGCAATAACGGGTTATGGTATAGATACGTACCATGCATATACTCCGTTTGGAGAAGGTGATGACTGGATTTGGGGAGCAACCAGTCCCGATGATCCACCTGCGGGTGGATGTAATGGAAATGAAGATGAGGGATCTGATGGGTCAGATGAACTCGAGTGGCGCTTAAACGACCCAGACCCTAATGAACCACCAATTGCAACTGATATTATGATTACTGATATTGAAACAATTGAAGTTTCCTTCATGTCTTGTTGGTACAATGAACCACCAAACTTAGCCAGAGTTTTCAAAATAGAAGGAGAAGCTGAATACTGTATGGAAAACGAAGAATTGACTTATTATTTGGGAAATGGAGACTGGATTATTTACGATTATAATGATCCATCAAATGATTATGAATGGATTGTAGTTATTGAAGATGGCGAAGGAGCAAGGCCAGAAGGAAAATTTTTCTTAAAAATTGAAATCGAAGATAATTATATAACACATGAAGGTGTGACAGATTGGTTCCATCGTTATTATATAACATACGGCAAGCATACAAATATGTACAGTGGACAATAATAATTAACACTTATTAGCTTTGCAAACTAATTTCTAGTTTTATGCAATTTGAGCTCTTATGTATTTAAAACCAATTCTTTTCTTTGTCATTTATTACTGCAGTGAGCTGTTAATGGGACAGCACACTACCTTTGAATTACTATTGGATTCACAGCAGGAACAGGTTGGGACTGATATATTTGAAGACGAAAGGGGTAATTTTTACTGCGTCGGTTTTTCGTCGGAACCTAAATCGGATTACCGAAAGGGTTTTATATTAAAGATAGATCCGTTCGGGAAGCTAATAGATAGTGTAACTTATATGCTTCCAGATCAGGCTTGTACAATATACAGTATTTTGCAAGATACACCTGGAGTATTTATATTAAGTAGTTATCTAAGTGATACAACTAGTTCACATTACCATACTAAAATCAAATTGCAACGTGTAGATTACGAATTGAATATCATAAAAGAAAGCACAATGCATGTATCAGATGACCATCAAATGCTTGTGGTTAGTACAACTTTGGGTATTAACAATGATATATTGATTACTGGAGGTATAATCAAAGATTTGCCACCTTACACGATGTATTTAAATGCGCGGTTTAATAATGATCTAGATAGTGTTCATGCCTCTGTTAAAAACCTTGCTACTGGTGGTTTATCGATAAAGCAATTAAATGATACCTCCTATTGGTTAATGGATTGGTCGTATCACTACTTTTTATGTGACACCTTATTTAATATTACTGATTACTATGATGTCCCTGAACATGTAGATAACCCTGTAGGTGTAAAATGGGATAGCGATACCTCTTTCTTTTTTGCCGGCGAATGGAATGGTGGCCCTGATGATGACATTGGAATTATACGTCAATACCATCCGTTTGATCAAACAGGTTACCTTTTTAATTCGTGGGGCACGATGGACACACTTGATATAACTGCTTTAAACGGAGCATTGGATTTCAGGTGCAAAGATTCAGTGTTTGTAGGAGGAACCACTGGATTCGTATGGCCAGAAGAAGGATACCACCCATCGTACTATTCACTTATCCAAACCGACAGTTTACTAAACATACGTTGGGAGCGATTTTATGGCAGTGATGAGCACTATTATGTTTTGCATGATGTATTAGCAACCAGAGATGGTGGTTGCTTGTTAACAGGTACACGTTTCGATTATGATGCCGGAGCAGACGATAGGGATATCTATATATTAAAGTTAAATAATGAAGGTCTAATACTTGGGGAACATAATTATAACAAGCCAACACTTAAAGAGGCAATTGTATATCCCAATCCAGGAACGAACCAAATTAAAGTCCGTATTGCCGCCCAATACCCACAGTGTATTTTTGAATTGTATGATGTCAATGGCAACAAGGTCATATCTCAGGAAATCATTGGGAAATGGGG